>JAKDLE010000417.1 GCA_030453005.1 Pseudonocardia sp.
CATAGAAAAGTCGGCCTGGATACTCGACAAACTGCGCCTGAGCCAGGCACGCCACGACATCCGCAGCGTGAGCCTCGGCTCGGCCGACCCCGTCCTCGTCGCGCTGGCCGACGCGCACGCCCGGATGGCGCTGCCGATGGGGGCGTTCGACGAGCTCATCGACGGCTGCGAGGCCGACGTCCGCGGCGTGCGCTACGCGACCTTCGACGAGCTGGTGCACTACTGCCGATGCGTCGCGGGGTCGGTCGGCAGGCTCTCGCTCGGCGTGTTCGGCATCGCGGACGGCAGCGCGGAGGATCGAGCCGCCGCGGACCGGGAGGCCGACGCGCTCGGCGTCGCCCTGCAGGTCACGAACATCCTGCGCGACGTGCTGGAGGACTGCGGCAACGGACGGGTCTACCTGCCCGCCGAGGACCTCGACCGGTTCGGGGTGCGGCTGGCCGCCACCGGGGGCGACCTCGCGGACCCCGCCGCGTACAGCGCACTCGTGCGGTTCGAGGCCGAGCGCGCCGAGCGGTGGTACGCCGACGGCCTGCGCCTGCTCCCCCGCCTGGACCGGCGCAGCCGAGCATGCTGTGCGGCCATGGCCGGCATCTACCACCGGCTGCTGCACCGCATCGCCGCCGACCCGGTCACGGCCATGCGCTCGCGCATGTCCCTCTCCGGGCCGCAGAAGGCCGCGGTGGCGGCCCGGTCCCTCGCGGGCCTGACGTCGTGAGCCGCCTGGTGGTCGTCGGCGGCGGGGTGGCCGGGATCGCCGCCGCACTGCGGGGCATCGACGCGGGCTGTGCGGTCACGCTGGTCGAGGCGCGGTCGCGGCTCGGCGGCGCCGCGGGCTCGTTCCGCCGCGGCGACCTCACCGTCGACACCGGGCAGCACGTGATCCTGCGCTGCTACTCGACCTACCGGCGGCTGCTGGCCCGCCTCGGGGTGGCCGACGCCGTGCCGGTGCAGGAGCGGCTCGGCTTCCCGGTCCTGCACCCCGCGCGGCGACCGGTGTGGCTGCGCCGCAGCTCCGTGCCGTGGCTGCCCGCGCCTGCGCATCTGCTGCCCGTCGTGCTGGGGCATCGCCTGCTCGCACCCGCGGCGCGGCTGCGCGTGCTGGGCACGGCGCTGGCCCTGCGCGCACTGGACCCCGAGGACCCCCGGCTCGACGGGTGCAGCTTCGGCGCGTGGTTGCGCCACCGCGGCGAGTCCGACCGGTCGATCGAGGCGCTGTGGGGCCTGCTGACGCTGGCCGCGCTGAACGCGCAGGTCGACGACGCCTCGCTCGCGCTGGCCGTCCGCGTGTTTCGGACCGGCCTGCTCGACGGTGTCGACGGGGGCGACATCGGTGTCCCGACACGCCCGCTCGGGCAGCTCCACCACGACGCCGCGCACCGGGCCCTCCGTCGGGGCGGCGCGAACGTGCGGCTGCGGGCCAAGGTCAGCGGCCTGCACCGGGTGGGCGACCGCTGGCGGGTCGAGACACCCGACGAGGTCGTCGACGCCGACGGGGTCGTGGTCGCGGTGCCACACGCCCAGGCCGCCCGGCTGCTGCACGACCTGCCCGTCCCGGCCTGCGCGCAGTGGGCCCGGCTCGGCTCCAGCCCGATCGTCAACGTGCACGTCGTCTACGACCGGCCGGTCACCGAGCTGCCCTTCGCGGCGGTGGTCGGCTCGCCCGTGCAGTGGGTCTTCGACCGGACGGCGGTCGCAGGCGCCCGCGCGGGCAGGCAGTACCTGGCCGTGTCGCTGTCGGCCGCCGACCGGTATCTCCAGGCGCGCACCGGGGAGCTCCGCCACGTCTTCCTGCCCGCTCTGGCTGCGCTGTTCCCGCGCGCGGCCGGTGCGCGGGTCGAGGACTTCTTCGTCACCAGGGAGCCCTGTGCGACGTTCCGCCAGGCGCCCGGCACCCGGCGTCTCCGGCCCCCACCCGCCACCGGCCTGCCGGGCCTCGCCCTCGCGGGCGCCTGGGCCGGCACCGGGTGGCCCGACACCCTCGAAGGAGCCGCCCGCAGCGGCGAGGCCGCCGCCGACCACCTCATCCAGCACACCCTGCACCGCAGTTCGAATCCCGTGGAGGCCACATGACCATCCAGACCGAGACGGACCAGACAGGCGTCGTGCAGTCGAGCGGGTCGGGCGCTCCGACCTGCCTCGCCGAGGCACGCAGGCTCGTCGGGCCCGAGCTGGCCAGGATCGTCGAGCGCCTCGACGACGCGAACCAGATCGTCGTCCGCTACCACCTCGGCTGGACCGACGCCGACGGTGCCGTCGCGGACGGCGTGGAGGGCGGCAAGGCCCTGCGCCCGGCGCTGGCACTGCTGTCCGCCCGCGTCGCGGGCGCCCCCGCCGCGGTGGCGGTGACGGCGGCGGCCGCGGTGGAGCTGGTCCACAACTTCTCGCTGCTGCACGACGACCTCATGGACGGCGACACCCAGCGCCGACACCGCCCCACGGCCTGGACGGTCTTCGGCAGGGCCGCCGCGGTGCTGGCGGGCGACGGGCTGTTGGCGCTCGCGGCCGAGGTGCTGCTGGAGGACCCGTCAGCCGCCGCGGCCACGGCCACCCGCTCGCTGCTGGCGGCGACCGGTCAGCTCGTGGCAGGCCAGTCCGCCGACCTGCAGTTCGAGGACCGGATGGACGTGTCCCTCGCCGAGTGTCTGCAGATGGCGGCGGGCAAGACGGGTGCACTGCTGGCCTGCTCGGCGTCGATCGGTGCCCAGCTGGCGCAGGCGGACCCCTACGTCGTGGCGCGGTTGGGCGCGTTCGGCGCCGAGGTCGGGCTGGCCTTCCAGTTCGTCGACGACCTGCTCGGGCTGTGGGGGGATCCCGCGACGACCGGCAAGCCGGTGCTCGCCGACCTGCGCTGCCGCAAGAAATCCCTTCCGATAGTGCATGCGCTGACGTCGGATACCGCGGCGGGCAAGCGGCTCGACGGGCTGTACAGCCAACCCGAACCGCTCACCGAGGATCAGCTCCACGAGGCCGCCGCCGCCGTGGAGGACGCAGGCTCCCGGGCCTGGGCCGAGGCCGAGTGCGACCGCCTCCTGGCCGAGGCACTGCGCCACCTGGAGTCGATCGGACAGCCGGGCTCCGCCGTCGACGAGCTGGCCGGGCTCGCCGCGTTCGTCGTACGCAGGAACTCATGACCACCCATCTCGACGCGCCCGACGTCGCCCCGGCCCGCGCCATGCAAGCGGCGCGCGACCACCTGCTGGACCTGCAGCACGAGCAGGGGTGGTGGAAGGGCGAGCTGCAGACCAACGTCACCATGGATGCCGAGGACCTGCTGCTACGCCAGTTCCTCGGCGTCCGAGACGAGAGCGACACGGCGGCCTGCGCCCGGTGGATCCGGTCGCAGCAGCGCGACGACGGGACGTGGGCGCTCTACCACGGCGGCCCGGGCGACCTGTCCACCACAGTGGAGGCCTACGTCGCGCTCAAGCTGGCGGGCGACTCCCCCGACGCCGCGCACATGGCGCGGGCCCGTGCGTTCGTGCTCGCCGAGGGCGGGGTCGAGGCGAGCCGCGTGTTCACCCGGATCTGGCTCGCCCTGTTCGGCGAGTGGTCGTGGGACGAGCTGCCCGCGATGCCCCCCGAGCTGGTGCTGCTCCCGTCGTGGGTGCCGTTGAACGTCTACGACTGGGCGTGCTGGGCACGCCAGACCGTGGTGCCGCTGACGGTCGTCTGCGCGCTGCGGCCCTCCCGGGACCTCGGTGTGAGCGTCGCCGAGCTCCGCAGCGGGCGTGTCCCGCGCCGGCCGCGCGACCCGCTGTGGTCCTGGCCGACGGCCTTCCGCGCCCTGGACCGGGTGCTGCACCGCTACCAGCGACGTCCGGTGCGCAGGCTGCGGGAGCACGCGATGCGACGCGCCGCGGAGTGGATCATCGCCCGGCCGGCGATGGACGCGCTGTCCGACGCCGGGCTCCCCGCCGACCATCCGGCGCTGCGCCGCGCCGCCGACTTCGTCCTCGCCTAGTGTCCTGAGTCGTTAATTCGCGATGTAAGTAGTATGCTTCGGCGATGG
>JAKDLE010000418.1 GCA_030453005.1 Pseudonocardia sp.
CCGTCCCAGTGCGGGCCGATGGTCGTCAGCAGCGTGCGCCGCCTGGTCTCGCTCTCCCCGACGCTCGCCGAGGTGCGAGGAGCCCCGGCGACGAGCCTCGAAGCGCCCCGACGATCACGCCGATCCAGCACCGGCAGGAGCATGCCGACGCCGAAGTCGAAGCCCTCGAGGACGAGGTAGCCGGTCCACAGGACCGCGATCGCCACGAACCACACGGTCGGCAGATCCATCGGTGCTCCTCAGTAGGTGAACGCGGGGACGGGCTGCCCCGGTTCGACGGACGGGGTGACGTGCGACGGCCCGGCCTGCACGTAGCGCCAGAGCAGCCGCGCCTCGACCACCGCGAGCACCCCGTAGAGCACGGTGAACAGCGTCAGCGAGAACGCGACCTCGCCCAGGCTGACGCCGGGGGAGACGCTCGCCGCCGTCAGCAGCTCGCCCATCACCGTCCACGGCTGGCGGCCGATCTCGGTGAGGACCCAGCCCGCGATGTTCGCGGCCAGCGCGGCGGGCAGCGCGGCCATCGCCACGCCGTAGGGCCAGCGCTGCCGCGGCAGCCGTCCGCCGCGGGTGAGCAGGAGCCCGAGCACGCCCACCCCGACCCCGGCCAGGCCCAGGCCCATCATCAGCCGGAACGCCCAGTACAGGACGGGCACGTTCGGCACGTAGTCGCCGGGGCCGAACTGCTCGACGTAGCGTTCCTGCACGTCGACGATGCCCTCGACCTCGCCGCCCAGCTCGCCGGTGGCCAGGAAGCTCAGGACGTAGGGGACCTGCAGGTTCACGAGATTGCGCGAGCCCTGCACGTCGCCGACCGCGAACAGCGAGAACCCCGCGGGCGCCTCGGTTTCCCACAGGGCCTCGGCCGCGGCCAGCTTCATCGGCTCGTAGGTGGCCATGAGCTTGGCCTGGTGGTCGCCCGACAGGGCCACGACCGACCCGGCGACGACGGTGGTGAGCAGCCCCGCACGCAGGGTCTTCCGGAACATCTCGTGGTCTTCCGTGCCGTGGCGCAGGGGTGTGCCTCCACCGCCGGCGGGCAGCAGCCGGTACGCGCTCACGGCCACGACGAACAGCCCGGCGACGACGAACGACGCGCCCAGCACGTGCAGGTAGGTCGACAGCGCCTGCGGGTTGGTCAGCACCGCGCCGATGTCGGTCAGGCGCGCGCGGCCCGTCGCCTCGTCGACCTCGAAGCCGACCGGATGCCGCATCCAGGCGTTGGCGGCGAGGATGAAGTAGGCCGAGAGGTTGGACCCGACCGCCACCACCCAGATCGTCGCCAGGTGCACGCGGCGGGGCAGCTTCTCCCACCCGAAGATCCACAGACCGATGAACGTCGACTCCAGGAAGAACGCGAGCAGCGCCTCCAACGCGAGCGGGGCGCCGAACACGTCGCCGACGAACGTGGAGTAGGTGCTCCAGTTCAGCCCGAACTGGAACTCCTGCACGATCCCGGTGACCACGCCCATCGCGAAGTTGATCAGGAACAGCTTGCCGAAGAACCGGGTGGCGCGCAGGTACTCGACCTTCCCGGTGCGGTGCCACGCGGTCTGCAGGGCCGCGACGACCACCGAGAGCCCGATGGTGAGGGGCACGAACAGGAAGTGGTAGATCGTCGTGATCCCGAACTGCCAGCGGGCCAGGTCCAGGGCGTCCATGCGGTGCCTCCAACTTCTACCGTCTGTAGTAGTTCTACACCTTGTAGAAGATAGGCGCCTCGGACGGCGGACGTGAGCACGACCACCCGTGCCGGGGCGGCTCCGACGGGCACCGGTCACTACGATCCGGGAATGCCGGACGCCGTGACGCATCTGCCGCTCGCCGCCGAGTTCCCCGCGCCGTCCGCGCGGGAGTGGACGGCGCTCGTCGACGGCGTTCTCCGCAAGGCCCGCCGCCTCGCCGACGACGCGCCCGCCGGGGCGGGCGTCGAGAAGCTGGTGCGCACCGGCCCCGACGGGATCGCGGTGCGTCCGCTCTACACCGCCGCAGACGCGCCCGCGGACGACGTCGGGGTGCCCGGCGCCGCGCCGTTCGTGCGCGGCGGCACGGCCGACGGTCCCGTCCCCACCGGCTGGGACGTGCGCCAGCGCCACGCCGAGCCCGACGCCGACACCGCCCGTGCCGCGGTGCTCGCCGACCTGGAGAACGGCGTCACCTCGATCTGGCTCGCGGTCGGCGACGGCGGCACCGTCGTGGCCGACCTCGCGCACGTCCTCGGCGACGTGCTGTTCGACCTCGCGCCGGTGGTGCTGGACGCGCGCACCGACCAGGTCGGCGCCGCCGAGGCGTTCCTCGCGTTGGCGGGGGAGCGCGGCGTCGGGGCGGACCTGCTGGGCACCCTCGGCCTCGACCCGATCGGCCTGCGCGCCCGCACCGGCGACGGCCCGGAGGTGGGCTCCGTCGTCGCTCTCGCGCGGCGCGTGGCCACCGAGCACCCGAGGGTCCGCCCGATCGTCGTCGACACGCTGCCGGTGCACACCGCGGGCGGGTCCGCCCCCCAGGAGCTCGGGTTCGCCCTGGCCGCGGGCGTGGAGTACCTGCGGGCGCTGGACGGCGTCGACGACGCGGCCCGCCTGCTGGAGTTCCGGTTCGCCGCCACCGCCGAGCAGTTCCCGACGATCGCGAAGCTGCGCGCCGCTCGGCGCCTGTGGTCCCGGGTGACCGAGGCGTGCGGGTCGGTCCAGCCGATGGCCCAGCACGCCGTCTCCTCCCCGACGATGCTCACCCGCCGCGACCCGTACGTGAACCTGCTGCGCGGCACCCTCGCCGGGTTCTCCGCGGGCGCGGGCGGCGCCGACGCCGTCACCGTGGCGCCGTTCGACGCCGCGATCGGCGCGTCCGAGCCGTTCTCCCGGCGCATCGCCCGCAACACCCAGGCCCTGCTGGTCGAGGAGGCCCACCTCGCCCGCGTCCTCGACCCAGCGGGCGGCTCGTGGTACGTCGAGTCGCTCACCGACGCCCTCGCCCGCGCGGCGTGGGCGTTCTTCCAGGAGGTCGAGGCGGCCGGGGGTGCGGTCGCCGCGCTGGACTCCGGGCTGGTCGCCGAGCGCACCGCCGAGGTCCGCACCCGCCGCGAGCGCGACACGGCCACGCGCAAGGCCCCGCTCACCGGCGTCAGCGAGTTCCCGGACCTCGACGAGACGCCGGTGGAGCGCCGCCCGCTGCCGGACCCGCCGACGGGCGGGCTGCCCGTCTACCGGGCCGCGCAGCCCTACGAGGCCCACCGCGACCGCTCCGACGCCCGGCTCGCCGAGACCGGCTCCCGGCCCCGCGCGTTCCTCGCGACCCTCGGGCCGCTCGCCGCCTACACCGCCCGCGCCGGGTTCGCCCGCAACCTGCTGCAGGCAGGCGGCATCGAGGCGGTGGAGGCGGGTCCGACGGAGACCGCGGACGAGGTCGTCGCCGCGTTCGCGGACGCCGGCACCACCGTCGCCGTGCTCTGCTCCACCGACGCGCTCTACGCCGAACGCGCCGCCGAGACCGCCGCCGCGCTGCGCGAGGCGGGCGCCACCCGGATCCTGGTGGCCGGGAAGCTCGAGATCGACGGGGTCGACGGGCAGCTCCACGCAGGCTGCGACGCCCTCGCCGTGATCGACGGCGTCTACGAGGAGGTCTCCCGATGATCCCCGACTTCACCGGAGTCCCGTACGACTCGGACACCACGCCGTCCACGGAGTGGACGGGGCGGGCGCAGCCGTGGGAGGCCCCCGAGGGCATCGCCGTGCAGCCGCTCTACACCGCCGCCGATCTCGACGGCGTCGACTTCCTGGACACCTACCCCGGCATCGCGCCCTACCTGCGCGGCCCGTACCCGGCGATGTACGCCACCCAGCCCTGGACGATCCGTCAGTACGCCGGGTTCTCCACCGCGACCGAGTCCAACGCGTTCTACCGGCGCAACCTCGCGGCCGGTCAGAAGGGCCTGTCGATCGCGTTCGACCTGGCCACCCACCGCGGCTACGACTCCGACCACCCGCGCGTCGGCGGCGACGTCGGCATGGCGGGCGT
>JAKDLE010000018.1 GCA_030453005.1 Pseudonocardia sp.
ACGGCCGCTGGGCCAACGCCCGCGGCCTGCCGCGGATCGAGGGCCACCGGCGCGGCGAGGCGTCGCTGATGGACGTCGCGCGCGGCTGCATCGACATCGGCGTGCGCTGGCTCTCGGCCTACGCCTTCTCCACCGAGAACTGGAAGCGCAGCCCGGACGAGGTGCGCTTCCTCATGGGCTTCAACCGCGACGTGATCCGCCGCCGCGTCGACGAGATGCACGAGATGGGCGTGCGCGTGCGCTGGGCCGGGCGGCGGCCGCGGCTGTGGCGCAGCGTGATCCGGGAGCTGGAGGTCGCGGAGGAGAAGACCCGCGACAACGACGTGCTGACGCTGACCATGTGCGTCAACTACGGCGGCCGCGCCGAGATCACCGACTCGGTGCGCCAGATCGCCCAGCTCGTGGCGGACGGGCGGCTCAAGCCCGGCCGGATCGACGAGCGCACCATCGCCCGCTACCTCGACGAGCCCGACATGCCCGACGTCGACCTGTTCGTGCGGTCGTCGGGGGAGCAGCGCACGTCGAACTTCCTGCTGTGGCAGTCGGCGTACGCGGAGATGGTCTTCCTCGACACCCTGTTCCCCGATTTCGACCGCCGCCACCTGTGGCAGGCCGTCGAGATCTACGCGCGCCGCGACCGCCGGTTCGGCGGGGCTTCCGAGGCTCGCTCGTCGGGGCCGAGAATCGATACAGACACCCCGGAGAATGCCTCGTGAGCGAGCTGGACCCCATGATCGCGGTGGCGCGCAAGGCGCTGGAGAACTACCACGACGTCACCGTCGATCGCGATGGCGCGCTCACGTTCGCCCACGGCGGGGTGGTGTGCGCGGTGCAGGGCATCGAGCTGGAGGAGGGCCTGCCGGTCCTCAACATCACCTGTGTGGTGGCGTGGGACCTCCCCTTCGAGCGCGACATCCCGACCGTCGTGGCGATGGGTGCGGGGGAGGGGCTGTTCGGCACCCCGCGGGTGATCCGCGGCGAGCACGGCTGGGACGTCACCCTGCGCTACGCGTTCCCCGCCTCCGGGCTCGACGAGAAGGCCATGGGCACGCTGCTCATGCTCGTCGTGAGCAGCGCGTCGAGCCTGCGGGCGGAGCTGGTTGGTTAGACCTCGGCGAGATGCACCAGCGGCAGTGAGCTGAGCTGCAGCGTGCTCATCTCGCGCGCCACGCCGAGCACCTTGTTCTGCGCCTCCTGCATGCGGGCGTCGACGAGCCCGGACAGTGAGTAGGCGACCCGGCCGAGCAGCCGCACCGTCGTGTCGTCGACGATCGGGCGCGGCGCCGAGACCACCGCGACGCCCATCAGCGAGCCGTCGTTGGCCTGCGCCGCGCCGATCGTGAACGCCTCACGCGGGTTGACGTGGCGTGAGGCGTAGTGGTCGCGCAGTTTCTTGGCCATCGCGTGGAAGTCGCCGATGTCGTCGGGCAGCTCGAGCTTCGTGAGGTCCTCGTCGGTCAGCACGCCGATGCGGCCGGAGAAGCACCGCACGTAGCCGATCAGCGCGCCCGTCCACAGGGCCTCGACCAGCGCGTCGTCGGTGTCGACGCGCACCGGGCCCGCGTCGGGGCCGCCCAGTGCGGTGACCAGGTGCTCGCAGCAGCGCAGCACGTACTGCAGGTCCTCGAACACCGAGGCGAGCACGGCGAGCTCGTCGGACTCCGGCGCGGCGAGCTTGCGTACCGCGTTGGGGGCGGCGGCCTCCGGGTCCGACCCGTTCGTGCCGGCCTCGTCGCCGTTGGTTCCGGGCTCACCCATTACCGATAACTCCCTCGCCTCGAACACATGCCGGAGCCGGACGTTAACCCGGGCGCACCGATCCTGGTGACTCGGTTTGAGACGGAGGTCTCAGCCTCCTCAGCGCGTCACGCCGCACTCCCGGCACAGCCCGAAGATCTCCGCCGTGTGGCTGAGCTCGGAGAAACCGTGCTGCTGCGCCACCTTGTTCGCCCAGGTCTCCACGGCCGGACCCTCGATCTCCACGGTGGCGCCGCAGCGGCGGCACACCAGGTGGTGGTGGTGGTGGGCGGACGCGCAGCGCCGGTAGACGGCCTCGCCGGACGCGGTGCGCAGCACGTCGACCTCGCCACCGTCGGCCAGGGCCTGCAGGGTGCGGTACACGGTGGTGAGACCGATGCCCTCACCGGTGCGGCGCAGCTCCTCGTGGATCTCCTGCGCGGAGCGGAAGTCGTCGAGCCGGTCGAGCAGGGCGGACACCGCGGCCCGCTGCCGGGTGGACCGCAGCACCCGGGTGGCGGGGGCCTGCTGCGTCGACTCCGGGGTCATCGGCCCTCCTCGGCGTGCGCCACGGCGTCGACGACGATGTGCGCGAGGTGGTCGTCCACCAGGGAGTACACGACCTCGCGGCCGTGGCGGTCGCCGTGCACCACGCCCGCGGCCTTGAGCACCCGCAGGTGCTGGCTGATCAGCGGCTGGGTGACGCCCAGCGCGTCGACGAGGTCGTGCACGCAGCGCGCTGACTCCAGCAACTGCAGCACGATCGCGATGCGCACCGGCGCGGCGAGCGCGCGTAGCAGGTCACCGGCGGCGGCGAGGGTGCGCGGCGTGCGGACCGGCGCCGGCGCGGCGCAGGTGTGCGTCCCGGTGCGCTGCCCGCCTGAGTCGTGGGGATCTGGGTCCTGGGGATCCCCGCCGAGCCCGGCGGGGGCCCCCGAACCAGCCCCGATCGACATCGGTGTCCCCATCCTGAGAGGGGTGGCGGCCACACCCCCGGCAGCGTCGGTATCGCCGGCCGCGGCCCCATCGTAGGCGCGGGGCTAGATTGCGCAGCCGTGCTGCTCCTGTGCCGCTTCGCGGTCGACCCCGTCGACGCCCCCACGTTCCTCGCGCGGGGCCGCCGCGCCCTGGAACTGCTCACCGCGGCCGACGGCGCGCTCGACGGCAGGCTCGGGCGCGCGGTGGACGACCCGGGGCGCTGGGTGCTGTCGGTGCGCTTCGCCTCCGTCGACGCCTACCGCCGCGCGCTGTCCCCGTTCCCGGTGCGCGAGCACGTCGTCCCACTGCTCTCCGAGGCGCTGACGGACGAGCCCGCCACCTACGAGACGCTCGTCGACGCGGCGGCGGGCGCGGCGACCGACCACCCCAGCCTGCGGGCATGACCGCCCCGCGGGAGCGCGGCGGGCCACGGGCCCGGCTGACCGAGGCCGACCTCAAGGCCGCCCGTGCGCTCACCATCTCCGACGTCCTCCCCGGGCCCGACGATCCGCCGCTGCGGGTGCTGTTCTGCGGCATCAACCCCGGCCTGGTCTCGGCCGCGACGGGCCACCACTTCGCCCGGCCGGGCAACCGCTTCTGGCCGGTGCTGCACCGGTCCGGCTTCACCCCGCGGCAGCTCAAGCCCGCCGAGCAGGGGGAGCTGGCCACACTCGGGCTGGGCGTCACCAACCTCGTGGCCCGCGCGAGCGCCCGGGCCGACGAGCTCACCGCCGCCGAGATCGTCGCGGGCGGGGAGCGGCTGCGCGCACTGGTCGGCCGGGTCCGGCCGGGGTGGCTCGCGATCGTCGGCATCACCGCCTACCGCACGGCGTTCGGGCTGCCGGGCGCCGTCGTCGGGGCACAGGAGCAGGTGTGGGGGGACACCCGGATCTGGGCGCTGCCCAACCCGAGTGGGCTCAATGCGCACTGGTCGCGCGAGGCGATGGTGGCGGAGTACGCGCGGCTCCGCGCCGCCTGCTCATAGGATCCGCAGCACGTGCTCGTACGGCGGGGGTGTCGAGATGTGGTTCTGGCTGGCCGGGGCGATCCTCGCGGAGGTGACGGGCACGGTCGCGCTGCGGTTCTCCGAGGGCTTCACCCGCCTCGTGCCCTCGATCGTCGTCGCGTTCGGCTACGGGTTCGCCTTCTACGCGCTGAGCCAGGCGCTCACCCGGGGGATGGCCGTCGGCGTCGCGTACGGGGTCTGGGCCGCGGCGGGAGTGGCGCTCATCGCGCTGATCGGGGCGGCGTTCCTGGGGGAGAGCCTGACCTGGGTCCAGGTCGGCGGTATCGCACTGGTGATCGGCGGGGTACTGGCGCTACAGCTCGGCGGGGCCCCGCATACAGCCTGAGCCGGGCTGCGGCAGCGTCAGGCGTCGAGGTCGGGGGGCTCCTCGGCGCCCTCGTGGGCGTCGCGGTCGGCCCCCTCCAGCAGCTCGTCGATCCCGAACACGGCGTCGTCGATGCCCGCGTGCAGGTCGCCGAGCTCGGCGAACCGGGCAGGCACGGTGGCGATGGTGAAGTCGCCGGGGCGGGCGTCGTCGATCTCGTCCCAGCGGACCGGGGTGGAGACCACCGCCTCGGGCACGCCGCGCACCGAGTAGGCGGCCGCGATGGTGTGGTCGCGGGCGTTCTGGTTGTAATCCACGAAGATCGACGCGGGGTCGCGGTCCTTGCGCCACCACGTCAGGTCGACGAGGTCGCAGCGCCTGCCCACCTCGCGTGCGAAGGCGTGCGCGGCGCGCCGAACGTCGGCGAAGCCGTGCTCGGGTGGCACCCGCACGTAGACGTGCAGGCCCTTGCCGCCGGAGGTCTTGGGGAAGCCGGTGGCGCCCAGCTCGTCGAGCACCTCGTGGACGACGCCCGCGACGCGGCGCACGTCCGCGTAGGACGCGTCGGGCATCGGGTCGAGGTCGATGCGCCACTCGTCGGGCATTTCGACGCTCGTTCTCCGTGAGTTCCATGGGTGGAACTCCACGGTGGACATCTGGACGGCCCACACCACGTCGGCCGGGTGCTGGACGCACAGCTCGTCGGCGGTGCGGTCCCAGCGGGGGAAGTGGATGCGCACGGTCTCGACCCAGTCGGGCGCCCCGCGCGGCAGCCGCTTCTGGTGCACCTTCTCCCCGTCGACGCCGGTGGGGAAGCGGTGCAGCATGCAGGGACGGTCGCGTAGCGCGCGCACGATGCCCTCGGACACGGCCAGGTAGTACCGGGCGAGGTCGAGCTTGGTCTCCCCGCGGGCGGGGAAGTAGACGCGGTCGGGGCTGCTCAGCGCGACGGTGCGGTCGCCGACTGCGAGCTCGATCGCCGGTCCGGCCACGGCGGCCTCAGCGTCGCCAGGAGTTGCGCTTGTTCACCGAGTGCAGGACGAGGCCCCCGGCCATGACGGCGGCGACGCCGATCAGCCACAGGTCCTCGGTACGGCCCTCGTGGTTGCCGATCAGCAACAACAGGATGATCGCGGTGGAGATCCACCCGGCGATGACGGAGCCGCGCGGGAAGCCGCCGTGCCAGCCCCACTCGACCGACGGCTCCTCCTCGGGGTCGACGCCCGCCTGCTTGGCCGGCACTCGGGAGTTGCTCGCCACGGGTTCCTCCTGCTCTCGGATGCGGCCCACATGGTCGCACAACACCCCGACCGGGATGATGGTCGGTGATGAACACCCGCTCCGTACTCGTGCTGGGTTCCACCGGCTCCATCGGGACCCAGGCCCTCGCCCTCCTCGCCGCGCACCCCGACCGGTTCACCGTCGCCGGGCTGGCCGCGGGCGGAGGGGACGTCGCGCTGCTCGCTCGCCAGGTCCGCGACCACGGGGTGCGAACGGTCGCGGTGGCCGACGCAGGCGCCGCCGCCGCCCTGCGCGGCATGGCGCTGCCGGGCGTCGAGGTGCTGTCCGGGCCCGCCGCCGCCACCGAGCTGACGGCGGGCAGCGGCGCCGACGTCGTGCTCAACGGCATCACCGGCTCGGTCGGCCTGCGCCCGACGCTCGCGGCCCTGCGGTCGGGCGCCACGCTCGCGTTGGCGAACAAGGAGTCGCTGGTCTCCGGCGGGGCGCTGGTCACCGGGGCGGCGGCGCCAGGGCAGATCGTGCCGGTCGACTCCGAGCACTCCGCGATCGCCCAGTGCCTGCGCGGCGGCAGGCCCGCGGAGGTGGCGCGGCTGGTGCTCACCGCGTCCGGCGGACCGTTCCGGGGACGGACCCGCGAGGACCTCGCAGGCGTCACCGTCGAGCAGGCGCTGGCCCATCCCACCTGGGAGATGGGCCCGGTGATCACCATCAACTCCGCCACCCTGGTCAACAAGGGCCTGGAGGTGATCGAGGCGCACCTGCTGTTCGGGATCCCCTACGACCGCATCGACGTCGTCGTGCACCCGCAGTCGATCGTGCACTCGATGGTCACCTTCGTCGACGGCTCCACCCTCGCGCAGGCGAGCCCCCCGGACATGACGCTGCCCATCGCGCTGGCCCTGGGCCATCCCGACCGGCTCGACGGCGCGGCGGCGCCGTGTGCCTGGGGCGCCGCCCAGACCTGGACCTTCGAGCCGCTCGACTCCGCCGCCTTCACCGGCGTCGCGCTCGCGCGCCGGGCCGGGGAGACGGGCGGCTGCCTGCCGGCGGTGCTCAACGCCGCCAACGAGGAGGCGGTGGCCGCGTTCGTCGCAGGCGTACTGGACTTCGTCGGCATCACCGACCTGCTGCAGCGGGTGCTCGACGCCGCCGACGCGTGGACGGGCGACCCCGCTAGCGTGGACGACGTGCTGGCGGCGGAGGAGTGGGCGCGTGCCCACGCCCGCGAGCTCACTGGAGTGGCCCCGTGATGTTCGTGCTCGGCATCCTGATCTTCGCGGTCGGGATCGGCTTCTCCATCGCCTGGCACGAGCTCGGGCACTTCACCACGGCGCGCTGGTTCGGCATCAAGGTGCCGGAGTTCATGGTCGGGTTCGGCAAGACGATCATCTCGGTCAGGCGCGGCGAGACCGAGTTCGGTCTCAAGCTGCTCCCGCTCGGCGGCTACATCCGGATGATCGGGATGATCCCGCCCGCCAAGGGCGAGACGCTGGGCCGGTCGCGGCGCACCGGGCCGTTCCAGGGCCTGATCGACGACGTCCGCGCTCAGTCGGCGATGGACGTGCGCCCCGAGGACGCCCACCGGCAGTTCTACCTGCGCGCGCCCTGGAAGCGGATCATCGTGATGGCCGCGGGGCCGATCATGAACCTGATCCTCGCGGTCGCGCTGTTCGCGGTGCTGCTGATGGGGATCGGGACGAACACCGGGACGACCACCACGGTCAGCACGGTCAGCGAGTGCGTGGTGACCGCCGCGCAGGCCGAGCAGGGTGTGACGGAGTGCCCACCGGACGCGCCCCCGTCCCCAGCGGCCGCGGCGGGCTTCCTCCCGGGTGATCGCATCGTGTCGGTGGAGGGCCGCGCCGTCACCGCGGCCGACTGGGCGGTGATCCAGGAGGTGATCCGCGCCTCGGCGGGGCAGACGCTGTCGGTGACGGTGGAGCGCGACGGTGAGCTCCGCGAGCTCACGCCGACACCGATCGCGACCCAACTGCGTTCGCTCGACGACCCGTCGCAGATCGTGCAGGCGGGCTTCCTCGGCCTCGGTCCGGTGACGTACTACGAACGGCAGTCCCTCGGCGCGGTCTTCGTGGCGATGGGCGACATCATCGCGAACACCGGTCAGGCCATCGTCGAGCTACCCTCGCGCCTGCCCAACCTCGTCGGCGCGGTGGCAGGCGAGGAGCGCGACGAGAACGGCCCGATCGGCATCGTGGGCGTCTCCCGGATCGGCGGGGAGGTGCTCGCGCAGGACTTCACCCTCGCGCAGGACGTCTCGCTGCTGATCAACCTGCTCGCGGCCGTCAACATCTCGCTGTTCCTGTTCAACCTGCTCCCGATCCCGCCCCTGGACGGCGGGCAGATCTTCCCGGCGATCTGGGAGTCGATCCGGCGGTGGCTGGCGAAGCTGCGCGGCAGGCCCGACCCCGGCCCGGTCGACGTCGCGAAGCTCATGCCGGTGGCCTTCGTCGTGGCGCTGCTGTTCATCGCGTGGAGTGGGCTGTTGTTCATCGCCGACATCGTCAACCCCGTGGTGGTGTTCGGGTGAGCGCCGCTGCGGAGGCCGACGCGCGGGCGCTGGCCGTGTTCGACGTCGACGGGGTGCTGGCCGACGTGTCGCACCGGCTGCACCACCTGGAAGCCCGGCCGCAGCGCTGGGAGCGGTTCTTCCAGACCGCCGACCGCGACCCCCTGCTCGACGAGGGCGCCTCCCGGTTGCGTGCGGCGCTGCGGGAGCACGACGTCGTCTACCTGACCGGACGCCCGGAGCGCACCCGGCGGCTCACCGAGCGGTGGCTGGCCCGGCACGGGCTGCCGACCGGCCCGCTGCTCATGCGTGACGACGACGACCACCGGCCCGCGCGGTGGGTGAAGCGCGAGGTGCTGCGGATGCTGTCGGCCGAGCGCGAGATCGCCTCGGTGATCGACGACGACCCGGCCGTCGTCGCGGTGCTGGAGGCCGACGGCTGGCCGGTGGAGCTGGCCACCTGGCTGCCCCACTCCTCCACCCTGGCCAGCGCCCAGGAGCGCCAGGGCCGCACCTGACCGTCCCCTTGCTCTGCGCACCTCCACGCACCACCCGGGGACATGATCGCGACGAACCGCACGTCGTGGTCGACCGAGGGACGGCTGCGTACGGCTCGCGGTGATCATGGCTCCGCCGCTGCCGGTATGGGTGCTTCCGACCACGGTGGACAGCGCGATGACGGCGAGCGGGGGATACTCGGGGTCGTGAGTGTCTCCCTCGGTATGCCCGTTGCCCCCGCACCGACCCTCTCCGACCGCCGGAAGACCCGTCAGCTGCAGGTCGGGGCCGTCGGCGTCGGGTCGGAGCACCCGATCTCGGTGCAGTCGATGACCACCACCCTGACCTCCGACGTCAACGCGACGCTGCAGCAGATCGCCGAGCTGACCGCCGCGGGCTGCGACATCGTGCGCGTCGCCTGCCCCAGCCAGGACGACGCCGACGCGCTCGCCGCGATCGCCGCCAAGTCGCAGATCCCGGTGATCGCCGACATCCACTTCCAGCCGCGCTACGTCTTCGCCGCGATCGACGCGGGCTGCGCCGCGGTGCGCGTCAACCCGGGCAACATCCGCAAGTTCGACGATCAGGTCGCTGAGATCGCCGCTGCCGCGAAGGACCGCGGCACGCCGATCCGGATCGGCGTCAACGCCGGGTCCCTCGACAGGCGGCTGTTGGAGAAGCACGGCAAGGCCACCCCCGAGGCGCTGGCCGAGTCGGCGATGTGGGAGGCGGGGCTGTTCGCCGAGCACGACTTCCACGACCTCAAGATCTCGGTCAAGCACAACGACCCGGTCGTGATGATCCGCGCCTACGAGATCCTCGCCGGGCAGTGCGACTACCCGCTGCACCTCGGCGTCACCGAGGCCGGGCCCGCGTTCCAGGGCACGATCAAGTCCGCCGTCGCGTTCGGGGCGCTGCTGCGTCAGGGCATCGGCGACACCATTCGCGTCTCGCTCTCGGCCCCGCCCGTCGAGGAGGTCAAGGTCGGCACGCAGATCCTGCAGTCGCTCAACCTGCGACCCCGCAAGCTGGAGATCGTCTCGTGCCCGTCCTGCGGGCGCGCGCAGGTGGACGTCTACAAGCTCGCCGACGAGGTCACCGCGGGACTCACCGGCATGGAGGTGCCGCTGCGGGTGGCGGTGATGGGCTGTGTGGTCAACGGCCCGGGGGAGGCCCGCGAGGCCGACCTGGGCGTCGCGTCCGGCAACGGCAAGGGGCAGATCTTCGTCAAGGGCGAGGTCATCAAGACCGTGCCCGAGCACGCCATCGTCGAGACGCTCATCGAGGAGGCGATGAAGATCGCCGAGACGATGGAGGCCGAGGGCTCACCCGAGGTCTCGGTGAGCTGAGGGCGGCCGGGGTCGGTCCACCGTGGGCAGCGGGGCGGCGATGTGGCACCGTGGTCAGGTGCTCAGAGTCGCCGGTGCCCGGCTTCTCGATGACCGGGCCCGTCCGGTCATCTCCGCTGTGCTCGACACCGATCCGGTGGCCACCTGCATGGTCGCCGCCCGCGTCGAGCTGGCCGGCCTGGACCCGTGGCGCCTGGGCGGCGAGCTGTGGTCGTCGGGCCCCCGGCACGACGGCCTGTGCTTCTCCGGTGCCAACCTCGTCCCGCTGCGCGGGGAGCGCTCCGCCATCCGCAGCTTCGCCGACCGCGCCCGGCGCCACGGCCGCTCGTGCTCGTCGGTGGTGGGCCGCGCGGAGCTGGTTCTGCCGCTGTGGGACGAGCTCGCCGCGCACTGGGCGCCCGCCCGCGAGGTGCGGGCCGACCAGCCGCTGATGATGCTCGCCGGGCCGCCCGCCGTCACCGCCGACCCCGCGGTCCGGCCGGTGCGCCCCGACGAGCTCGACCGCTACCTCCCGGCCGCGATCGCGATGTTCACCGAGGAGGTCGGCATCGACCCGCGCGGCAACGACGGCGGCGCGGGCTACCGCGCCCGGGTGGCCGAGCTGATCGCGTCGGGCCGTGCGTTCGCCCGCTTCGAGGGTGACCAGGTCGTGTTCAAAGCCGAGATCGGTGCGCTGTCGCGCCGGGTCGGGCAGATCCAGGGGGTCTGGGTGCACCCCGCGTGCCGCGGCCGGGGCCTCGGCACCGCGGGCACGGCCACCGTCGTCACGCGGCTGGGGGCGATGGGTCGGATGTCGAGCCTGTACGTCAACGCCTTCAACCACGTGGCCCGCGCCTCCTACGCGCGGGTCGGCTTCACCCAGGTCGCCAGCTTCGCCACGATCCTGTTCTGACCGTGCGAGTGATCAGGCCGGGAAGAGCTTGTCCTGCTCCTCGCGGAGCTGGTCGACCAGCCGGCCGGGGGGCAGCGTGACGTCGGCGTAGGTGAGCACCGCGTCCTTGACGCCGTCGCGCACCAGCACACAGCCCTCGGCGACGCCCATCGGCAGCAGTCCCTCGGCCCTGGTCACGGGGGAGGACTCGCAGACGCCGTAGGTGTCGTAGCCGCCCAGCCCGTCGACGGGGTGGCCCGCCTTCAGGTCCTGCTTGGCGGTGGCCACGACGTCGACCCTCGGCCCGGCGGGCGGGGTGAGCGCGGCGTCGGCGAAGTCGACCGCGCGCACCACCGAGTTGGGCACCTCGAAGTGGCAGAGGTGGTAGGGCGTGTAGAAGCTGTAGAGCGGCCCCTTCCCGAGCTTGTAGAGCTCCAGGTAGTGGCGCTGCTTCGGGTCGTCGTGGGTGCCCAGCACGTAGATGCCCGGGCCGGGCTTCGCGCCCACCACGTAGTCGACGATGCCCCCCAGTGCGCGCAGCTCGTCGAGGTCGTAGCGCTCGGTGAGCTCGTCGACGTGCCCGGCGTGGTCCCAGCCGTAGAGGCCGCGCTCGGGCACCGTCAGCCCGAAGGCGTTGGCCACGATCGCCTGCTCGAACGACACCTTGGTGCCGTCGGCGAAGCTCGTGACCATGTACGGGTCCTGGCCCCAGCGCTGCGCGAACGCCTTCTGCGTTGTGGGCGTGCGGTACTCGTCCTGCAGCCCCTTGACGTTGCCCGCCACCAGCGGGGTGACGCCCAGGCCCCGCACGAAGCGCAGCAGGTTGGCCTGCACGCCGGGCTGGTCGCCGTCGGCGCCGGTGAGCACCACGCCCGCCTCGCGGGCGCGGTGGGCCAGCAGCGGGCCGACGGTGCCGTCCAGCTCGGCGTTCATGGTGACGACGGGCAGCGCGCGCTCGATCGCCGCCACCGTGACGCGCGCACCGAACTCCACGGCGCCGGTGACGTCGACGATGCAGTCCAGGTGCACGGCCTTGAGCAGCTCGAACGCGTCCTCGAGGACCGCCGGGGTGCCCTCGGCGATCGCGGCGTCGAGCTGCGTGGCGTTCTCCACGCGCACCGGCGCGACCCCGGCGTCGGTGTAGGCGCGCTCACCGTGGGCGAGGGTGCGGTTGGCGATGGCGACGAGCACCATGCCCGGCACCGAGTTGACGATCTGGTTGGCCAGCCCGCGGCCCATGAAACCGGCGCCGATCATGCCGACGCGGATCGGGCGGCCCTGCGCCTCGCGGCGGCGCAGCGCCGTGTCCAGGATGATCATCGCTGGTCCATCGGGAGCTCACTGATGAGCGGCCAGGCCGCGTCCTTGGGGGAGATCACGACCGGCTCGATCGGCCAGGTGATGCCCAGCGCGGGGTCGTCGTGGCGCAGGCCCTGCTCGGCGCCCGGCGCGTAGGCCGTGGACACCTGGTAGTGCACCTCGGCGCCGTCGGTGAGCGAGATGTAGCCGTGCGCGAAGTGGCGCGGCACGAACAGCGAGGTGCGGTTCTCCGCGGACAGCTCCGCGCCGAAGTGCTGCAGGTAGGTCTCGGACTCCGGGCGCAGATCCACGATCACGTCGTAGATCGCGCCGCGGAAGCAGCGCACCAGCTTCGTCTCGCCGTACGGGTCGCGCTGGTAGTGCATCCCGCGCAGCGTGCCCGCCTTGTGGTTGTACGACATGTTGGCCTGCTCGACCACCGGCTCCAGGCCCGCGTCGAGGAACTCCTGGCGGCAGAAGGAGCGCGCGAAGAAGCCACGGTCGTCCTCCAGGAGCTTGAGGTCGATGAGCGCGGCACCGGCGAGCGGCGTGGGTTGGATCAGCATGAGGCCCGTCTTCGTAGTCGGCGTCGTCGCGGGCGATGGTAGCCAGCCGACGGGGGCGGTCATCCGGCCGTGTCACAGCAGGGCCAGACATACTCGCGGGGTGTCCGCTCCCCACCGTATCCGTGCACTGTTGGTCACCGTGGCGCTGCTCACCGTGACCGTCGGCTGCGGTCTGTTCGACGGCGGAGGGCCCGAGGGCACGGCCCGGGAGTACCTGGCCGCCTGGAGTGCCGGTGACGCGGCCGGCGCCGCAGCTCTCACCGACGACCCGGCCGCCGCCGCGGAGCTGCTGTCCGCCACCCGTGAGGCACTGGCCCCGGTCAGCCTGTCGGCGACCGTGCGGCAGGTGCGCACCGCCACCGACCGGGCGACGGCCTCGGTCGACGTCACCTGGGACCTGGGGGAGGGGCGCACCTGGAGCTACCTCGGCGAGCTGGAGCTGACAGTGGTCCCCGAGGAGTCGGGCTGGAAGATCCGCTTCGACCCCACGGCCGTGCACCCGGAACTCGGCGCCGGGCAGCGGCTCGCGGTGACCGCCGAGCCCGCGCCGCCCGCGCCGGTCGTCGACCGGGTCGGCGCACCGCTGCTGCAGGCCACCACCGTGGTGACGGTGCTGCTCGACCGCACCGCGACGGGCGACCTCCCCGCCGTCACCTCGACCCTGGCCGCCGCGCTCACCCCGCTCGACCCGGCCATCACCGAGGCGTCGATCACCGACGGCGCCGCCCGCACCCCGGACGGACAGGCGTACGCGGTGGCCGTGCTGCGGGAGACCGACTACCGGTCCGTCCGGGACGCCATCCACGACCTGCCGGGCGTGCGGTTCACCACCGGTGAGCGGCTGCTCGCGCCCGACGCGGGGTTCGCCCGCCAGGTGCTGCCCGCGGTCCGCGCCGAGGTGGCCGCGCAGCTCGACGGCGTCGCGGGCTGGTCGGTGCGGGCGCTCAACGGAGCGGGCGCCACCGTGCGCACCCTCGTCGAGACGCCGCCGCAGCCGGGCACCACGGTGGCCACCGGACTCGACCGGGGCCTGCAGACCGCCGCCGAGGACGCCGTCGAACCGATCGGGCAGCAGGCGATGATCGTGGCGGTCGCCCCGTCGACGGGAGAGATCCTGGCCGTCGCACAGAACGACGCAGCCGATACGCAGGGGCCGGTGGCGCTACTCGGTCGCTACCC
>JAKDLE010000419.1 GCA_030453005.1 Pseudonocardia sp.
GCCGATCCTGTTCGGCCTGGACAAGTTCTTCGGCCTGCTCACCGACTGGGAGCAGTACCTCGCCCCGCAGATCGACGCCCTGATCCCCGGCACCGCGCACCAGGCGATGCTCGCCGTCGGCGTGGTGGAGATCGTGGCCGGTGTGCTCGTCGCGGTGCTGCCCCGCATCGGTGGCTATGTCGTGGCCGCGTGGCTGGCCGGGATCATCGTCAACCTGCTGCTGATCGGCGACTTCTACGACGTGGCCCTGCGCGACTTCGGCCTGCTCGTGGCCGCCGTCGCGCTCGCCCGGTTGGCCACCGCGTTCCCGCACCGCGGCCGGGTCCGGATCTCATGACCTCGACCGACCCGGCCGGATACCCGTCGCCGGTCCCGCTGCGCGTGGTGCCCCCGTCCGACGGGATCGACCTCGCTGCTGCCGAACGCTCCGCGGCCGGGTTCCTGGCCGCGCTCGGGGTGGACACCCACTCCGGCGCGACCGCCGACACGCCCGCGCGGATGGCCCGCGCCTACGCCGAGATGCTCAGCCCCCGTTCCTTCGACCTCACCACGTTCGCCAACGACGAGGGCTACGACGAGCTGGTGCTCGCCCGCGCCATCCCGGTGCAGTCGGTGTGCGAGCACCACATGCTCCCGTTCCTGGGCACCGCCCACGTCGGGTACCTGCCCGGGCAACGGATCCTCGGGCTCTCCAAGCTCGCCCGGGTGGTCGAGATGTTCGCCCGGCGCCCGCAGGTCCAGGAACGGCTGACCAAGCAGGTCGCCGACTGGCTGCACACCAACCTGGCGCCGCGCGGGGTCGGGGTGGTGATCGAGGCCGAACACCTGTGCATGACCGTGCGCGGCGTGCGCGCCGGCGGTACCAGCACGATCACCTCGACCCTGATGGGCGCGCTGCGCGAGGACCCACGCTCGCGTGCGGAGTTCCTCGCCCTCACCACCTCCGGACCCGCGACGAACGGTGGCCGCTATGGCTGACCCGCTCGGCGACCTGACCAGGGCCGGGGTGGCGATCTGGCTCGACGACCTCAGCCGCGCCCGCCTGGCCGACGGCAGCCTCGCGCGCCTGGTGCGCGACTGCCACGTCGTGGGCGTCACCACCAACCCGACGATCTTCCACAAGGCGATCAGCGGCAGCGACCTCTACGACGGGCAGATCCGCGACCTGGGCGCACGTGGCGTCGAGGCCGAGAAGGCCCTCCGTGCGATCACCGTCCGCGACGTAGCCGGGGCGTGCGACCTGCTGCGATCGCCCTACGACACGAGCCACGGCGTGGACGGGCGGGTGTCGATCGAGGTCGACCCCCGCCTCGCCCACGACACCGAGGGAACGGTCCTCCAGGCCCGCCGGCTGTGGTGGATGGTCGACCGCCCCAACCTGTTCATCAAGATCCCGGCGACGACGGCAGGCCTGCCTGCCATCACGCGGTGCTTGGCCGAGGGGATCAGCATCAACGTCACACTGATCTTCTCCCGGCGCCGCTACGCGGAGGTGATGGACGCCTTCCTCACGGGTGTCGAGCAGGCCCGCGCCGCAGGCCACGACCTGACCCGGCTCGCCTCGGTCGCCTCGTTCTTCGTCAGCCGTGTCGACACCGAGATCGACCGGCGGCTCGACGCTATCGGCTCCGCCCCGGCGAAGGCGATCCGGGGCGCGGCCGCGATCGCCAACGCCCGACTGGCGTTCCAGGCCCACGACGAGGTGTTCACCTCCGACCGGTGGGACCGGCTCGCCAGGGCCGGGGCCCGCCCGCAGCGCCCGCTGTGGGCCTCCACGGGGGTGAAGGACCCGGCCTACGCCGACACCCGCTACGTCCTCGACCTGGTCACCCACGGGGTGGTGAACACGATGCCCGAGGCGACGCTGCGCGCCGTGGCCGACCACGGCTCCGTCCGCGGCGACACGATCCGCGGCCACTTCGCCGACGCGGCCGCGGTGCTGGCCGAGCTCGCGGCCGTCGGCGTCGACTACGACGACGTGGTCGAGAAGCTCGAACGCGACGGCCTCACGACGTTCCGGGCATCCTGGGCCGCGCTCACCGACACCCTGGACCACGAGCTCGCCGCCGCTCGGCGGCCGGCGGGGAGAGGAACGACCACACATGAGTGACACCACGTTCGTCATCGTCGGTGCGGGCCTGGCCGGCGCCAAGGCGGCCGAGGCGCTGCGCACCGAGGGCTTCGACGGCGACGTCGTCCTGCTCGGCGCCGAGCCGCACCGCCCCTACGAGCGGCCCCCGCTGTCCAAGGGCTACCTGCAGGGCAGCGCCGAGCGCGACACCGTGTTCGTGCACCCGCAGGGCTGGTACGCCGAGCACCGGGTCGACCTGCGGGTCGACACCGCGGTCACCGCGATCGACCGCGGCGCCCATGAGGTGCTCACCGGTGACGGGGGCCGGCTGCGCTACGACAAGCTGCTGCTCACCACCGGCGCCGCGCCGCGCAGGCTGCCGGTGCCCGGCGCGGACCTCTCCGGCGTGCTGTACCTGCGCAGCCTCGACGACAGCGACCGTCTCAAGGCCGCGCTCCGCCCCGGCGCCCGGGTCGTGGTCATCGGCGCCGGATGGATCGGGCTGGAGACCGCAGCCGCCGCCCGCGCCGCCGGAGCCGAGGTCACCGTGCTCGAGCACGCCGCGCTGCCGCTGCTGCGCGTACTCGGACCGCAGTTGGCCAGGGTGTTCGCCGATCTGCACACCGAGCACGGCGTGGACCTGCGCTGCGGGGTGACGGTGCGCGAGCTGCGGCCCGACCCGACCGACCACGCGGCCGTCGGCGCGGTGCAGCTCGCCGACGGCACCGAACTGGTTGCCGACGTAGTCCTCGTCGGCATCGGCGTCACACCGAACGTCGACCTCGCGCGATCCTGTCATCTCGACGTCGACAACGGTATCCTCGTCGACCGGCGCCTCGTCAGCTCCGACAGCGACATCCTCGCCGCGGGCGATGTCGCCAACGCCTTCCACCCGACGCTGGGCCGCCAACTCCGCGTCGAGCACTGGGCCAACGCGCTGCACCAGCCCGCCGTCGCGGCCGCGGCGATGCTCGGGCGGAGTGCCGACTACGACCGGCTACCCTACTTCTTCACCGACCAGTACGACCTGGGCATGGAGTACACCGGCTACACCCATCCCGACAGCAACGACCAGCTCGTCGTCCGTGGCGACACCGCCACCCGAGAGTTCATCGCGTTCTGGCTGCACGACGGACGGGTGGTCGCCGGGATGAACGTCAACGTGTGGGACGTGACCGAGCCGATCCGAGCCCTGATCGAGTCCGCTGAGGAGGTCGATCCCGCCAGACTGGGCGACCTCGACGTCCCGCTGACCGACGTCGCCGTTCCGCGGACCGGACACGCCGCCCCGCCGTCCCGATCGGGACGGGCATGAACGAGGCAGCCGGGTCTGCCGACGCGGCACACCCGGCAGACGCAGGCGGTAGGCGCGAGGAGCAGGAACGCGCCCCGTCCGGGGACCCGGTGTGCTGGATGCACCTGCTCTGCCCGGACTGCGGGGCGCTCCCGACCGCGACGATCCCCGACCGATGCTGGCAGTGTGGAGCCCCACGGCGATGATCCGCTTAGGCCGGCTCAGCGGTGCCGAGCCGGTGGACGCGGATGAGGTTGGTGGAACCGGCGACGGCGGGGGGCGAGCCTGCGACGATGACGACGAGATCACCCGGCTGCAAGCGGCCGGCCGAGAGCGTCATCTGCTCGACGAGGCGGATCATGGCGTCGGTGGACTGGACTTCGGGCACCAGGAAGGGTTCGGCGCCCCAGGTCAGGGCCAGCTGGTTGGCCACCGCCGGGAGCGGGGTGAAGGCCAACAGGGGAAGCCGCGGGTGCAACCGAGCCATCCGACGGACGGTGTCGCCGGACTGGGTGAACGCGGCCAGGGCCTTCGCGCCGAGGCCTTCGCCGATGTCGCGGGCGGCCTGGGTCAGCAGGCCGGGTTGGATGCGCGGTCGTTGGAACAGCAGGGGCGGCACGGT
>JAKDLE010000420.1 GCA_030453005.1 Pseudonocardia sp.
ATTCCATCGGCGCATACTGCCAACGACTTATGATGACAACTAACGACTCGGGACAGTAGGAGGGTCCTGAACAACTCCGGCCGTAGCGAGCGTCGCGCAGTAGGCCCGAGTTGTTCAGGGCGCTCCTCACGGTCAGCGCGGCGGCCCGGGTCGACGGCCGTGCAGCACCACGGCGACCACGGCGGCCGCGGTGCCCAGGGCCACCACGGCGAGGAGCGCGGCCCCGGGCAGCCGCACCACGCCACCCACCGTGGTGAGCACCATCGCCGCCACGGCGGCCACCGCCGTCGCGCGGAGGAACGTGGGGCTCCAGCGCATCGTCTACCGGCTCAGCTGCGGCGCGACCTGCGACGCGATCAGCTCGACCTGGTCGAGGTCGGCGAGGTCCATGAGCTGCAGGTACATGCGGGTGGCTCCGGCCTTCTCCCGCCAGGTGCCCAACCGGTGGACGACCTCGCCGGGCGTCCCGACCAGGCCGTTCGCCCGCAGGTCGTCGACCTCACGGCCCAGGGTCAGGGCGCGCCGCGCGATCTCCGCGTCGTCGCGTCCGACGCAGATGATCTGCGCGGCCGAGCGGACCGGGAGCTCCTCGCGCCCGATCGCCGCGCACGCGGCGTCGACGCGCTCGAACTGCTCGGCGGCGGCGTCGACGCCCGTGAACGGCACGTTGAACTCCGCGGCGAACCGGGCGGCGAGCGCGGGCGTGCGCTTCTTGCCCTTCCCGCCGATGACGACGGGCGGGTGCGGCTGCTGCACGGGCTGGGGCAGGGCGGGCGAGTCGCGCAGCGTGTAGTGCGTGCCGTCGTGGGCGAACCGCTCGCCGGGCAGCGTCGACCACAGCCCGGTGATGATCTCCAGCTGCTCGGTGAGCCGGTCGAACCGCTCCCCCAGCGCCGGGAACGGGATGCCGTACGCGGCGTGCTCGGCGTCGAACCAGCCCGACCCCAGGCCGAGCTCGACGCGGCCGCCCGACATCTGGTCGACCTGCGCGACGGCGACCGCCAGCGGGCCGGGCAGCCGGAACGTGGCCGACGACACCAGCGTGCCGAGCCGGATGCGGGAGGTCTCGCGGGCGAGACCGGCGAGGGTCAGCCAGGAGTCGGTGGGGCCGGGCTCGCCGGACGCGTCGCCCATCGCGAGGTAGTGGTCGGAGCGGAAGAAGGCGTCGTACCCGGCCGCTTCGGCGCTCTGCGCGACACGGAGCAGGTCGTCGTAGCTCGCGCCCTGCTGGGGCTCGGTGAAGATCCTCAGGTCCACGCCCACGACACTACGCATGGCAGGATCGCGATCATGAGGTGGACGCTCGACGCCATGGGTGACCAGACGGGTCGGACGGTGCTGGTCACCGGCGCCACGTCGGGTCTGGGCCTCGCCTCCGCCCGGGCCCTGGCCGCGGCGGGCGCGCGGGTGCTGCTCGGGGCCCGCGACCCGCAGCGCGGGAGGCGAGCGCTGGAACGGGTGCCGGGCGGCGAGCTCATCGCCTTGGACCTGGCCGACCTCGAATCCGTCCGGCGGGCAGCGCAGGATGTTCGAGGACGTACCGGCGACGCCCTGCACGTGCTGATGAACAACGCCGGGGTGATGGGCGCCCCGCCGGGCGTCACGATGGACGGGTTCGAGACGCAGGTCGGCACGAACCACCTCGGCCACGCCGCGCTGACGTGGCTGCTGATGCCCGCGTTGCGGGCGGCCGGGGCCGCCCGCGTCGTCACCCTGTCGAGTCTCGCCCACCGTGGGCCCGGCCTCGACGTCGACGACCTCCACTTCGCCCGCCGCCCCTACCTGGCCTGGCGCGCCTACCGCCAGAGCAAGCTCGCGAACCTGCTGTTCGCGCTCGAGCTCGACCGGCGGCTGCGCGCGGCCGGGGCGGACGTGATCTCCGTCGCCGCACACCCGGGCCTGACCGACACGCAGCTGCTGTTCAACTCGCTGCGCAACCGAGGCGGACGCTGGCTGCTGCCGCTCGCGTACGCCGTCAACGCGGTCGTCACCCAGCCCGTCGAGCGGGGCGTGCTGCCGCAGCTCTACGCGGCCACCGCCCCGCAGGTCCGGGGCGGGGACTACCTCGGTCCGGGCGGGCCCGGCGAGACCCGCGGACACCCCGCGCCCGCGCGCCGCGGCGCCGCCGCGCGCGACGTCGCACTCGCCGCCCGGCTGTGGGACGTCACGGCCGCCGCCACGGGCGTGGCACCGGACCCGGCGTAGCCTGGACGCCGTGACGGCTGACATTCCCGGCGCACCCGAAGGTCGCAAGCTACTGCGCCTCGAGGTCCGCAACTCCCGGACCCCGATCGAGCGCAAGCCGCCCTGGATCCGGACGAAGGCCCGCACCGGGCCGCAGTACACCGAGCTCAAGTCGCTGGTGCGGGCCGGTGGCCTGCACACCGTGTGCGAGGAGGCCGGTTGCCCCAACATCTACGAGTGCTGGGAGGACCGCGAGGCCACCTTCCTCATCGGCGGCGAGCAGTGCACCCGCCGCTGCGACTTCTGTCAGATCGACACCGGCCGCCCCGCCGACCTCGACCGTGACGAGCCGCGCCGGGTGGCCGAGTCGGTGCAGCAGATGGGTCTGCGCTACTCCACCGTCACCGGCGTGGCCCGCGACGACCAGCCCGACGGCGGGGCGTGGCTCTACGCCGAGACCGTCCGGCTGATCCACGCGCTGAACCCGGGCACCGGCGTGGAGCTGCTGATCCCCGACTTCAACTCGGTCGACGTGCAGCTCGACGAGGTGTTCGGCGCGCGCCCGGAGGTGCTCGCGCACAACCTGGAGACGGTGCCGCGGATCTTCAAGCGGATCCGCCCCGCGTTCCGCTACGACCGCTCGTTGGAGGTGATCACGAAGGCCCGCGCGGCCGGGCTGGTCACCAAGTCGAACCTGATCCTGGGCATGGGGGAGACGCCAGAGGAGGTCGTCTCCGCGCTGCGCGACCTGCACGACGCCGGCTGCGAGATCATCACGATCACCCAGTACCTGCGGCCGTCGAGCCGCCACCACCCCGTGGAGCGGTGGGTCAAGCCCGAGGAGTTCGTCGAGCACTCCGTCGCCGCGCAGGAGTTGGGGTTCGCCGGGGTGATGGCCGGGCCGCTGGTGCGCTCCTCGTACCGTGCGGCACGGCTCTACGCGCAGACGGTCGCGCACCGGGGCGAGGAGCTTCCCCCCGAGCTGGCCCACCTCGCCGCGGAGGGCGCCGCCGCGCAGGAGGCCCGCTCGCTGCTCGCCCGCTGACGGGCGTCACCGGGGTTGCCCGCACAGCGGTTGTGTGTCTCGCACACCGGCCGTGACCCCTGTGCCGAGCACGAAAGAGCTGTGCCACGGAAACGCTGTGCGAGCGGGCAGCCGGACGGTCAGCGCGGCGGGCGGGCGGCCAGTGTGCGGTCGACGAGCTCCGCCGCCCGGCCGACGTCGGGGTGCGGGGGCAGGCCCGCGGCCATGCGCTCGGGGTGCACCGTCAGGCCTTCCAGGCTCACCCGCAGGCGGGCGGCGGCCCCGCCGGTGGCGCGCAGCAGGTCGCCGACGGTCTCCCATTCGGCGTGCCAGGCACCCGCGGCGCGCTGGTGCTCGCCGTCCATGGCCGCGAGCAGCACCGCGACGAGGCCGGGGGCCCTTCGGGAGGCGCCCCGCGCGGTGACGGCGGCGATGGGGTTGCGCTTGTGCGGCATCGATGACGAGTCGCCCGGCGCGGCCTCGGACACCTCGGCGAGCCCGGCGAGCAGCACCACGTCGACGGCGGGCTTCGCACACGCCCCGGCCGCCACGCCCAACGCGGCGGCGAGCGCGCCGACGCGGGTGCGCTCGGTGTGCCACGGGACGCCCGGATCGGCGAGTCCGAGCCGACCCGCGAGGTCGCCGACGACATCGGGCGGCAGGCCGTCGAGCGTGCCCGCGGGCCCGCCGAGCTGCACCGGCAGCGCGCCGAGCACATCGACCAGGCGGGTGCGGGCGCGGTCGCGGGAGGCGGCAAGGGACTCCCCGTCCCCGGTCT
>JAKDLE010000421.1 GCA_030453005.1 Pseudonocardia sp.
GCGCGTCGCCCGGTGGCGGGCACCTGCCACCCGGCATGCTGATGCGCGTGCTGATCGGCCTGGGGGCGGCGCTCGTCGCGATGGTGCTGAACAGCATCGGCGCCCTTCTCCAGGCCGACGGCGCACTGCGGGCCACCCGCGCCCGCCCCGTCGGGGTGCAGCCGCGCTATCTCGCGGGGCTGGGCATCGACGGGGTGGCCTGGCTGTGTGCCGCCCTGGCTCTGCGGTTCCTGCCGGTGTTCGCGGTGCAGGCGGTGCTCGGCGGCACGATCGCTCTGACGGCGCTGGCCGGGCACCGCATGTTCGGCACGGTGCTGCGCCGCGTCGACCGGTTCGCCGTCGCCGCATGCCTGCTCGGTTTGGTGCTGGTGGCGGCGTCGGCAGGCCGTTCCGGGCCGCCTCCGCCGCGTTCCACCGCCGTCGACGTCGTCCTGCTCGTCTCGGTGCTGTTGCTGGGTGTGCTCGCGCTGGTGCTGCGCCGCGGGTCGCACGGGTGGCCGCTCGCCGTCGTCGCCGGGTTGGGTTTCGGTGGTGCGGCGCTCGCTGTACGTGCGGCGTTCGTGCAGGGCGGGCTCGACGTGACGATGCTGCTGGCGGAACCTGCCACCTACCTGGTGCTCGGCTTCTGGGCCGTGGGCCTGGTCGGCTTCTCCGCAGCGCTCTCGCGCGGTGCGGTGGCCTCGATGACGGCACTGCTGACCGTCACCGAGGTGGTCGTCCCCGGGCTCGTCGGGATCGTGCTGCTCGGCGACCCGGTCCGTCCCGGATGGGAGCTGCTGCTCGCGCTCGGGCTGGCCGTCGCCGTCGCCGGGGTGGTGATACTGGCCCGCGCGCCCGCGCAACGGCCGCTCCAGCGCTGACTCGGAGTCGGCAGGTCCGTTTCGTACACGACACCTGGTCGGGCTCCAGGCAGAATCGACCCATGACCTGGGACGACGTCGTGACGATCGGGCGTGCGCTACCGGAGGTCGAGGAGTCGACCTGGTTCCGCACCCCGTCGCTGAAGGTGCGGGGCAAGGGGTTCGCGCGGCTGCGCAGCGAGGCCGAGGGGCTGCTCGTGCTGATGTGCACGATCACCGAGAAGGAGGCGTTGCTCGCCTCCGGCGACCCGGCCTTCTCCACCACCCCGCACTACGACGGGTACGGCGCGATCCTCGTCGACCTCGACCTCGTGGGCCGCGACCAGCTCGCCGAGCTCATCGAGGAGGCGTGGTGGCAGAAGGCGCCTGCGCGCGTGCGCGCCGCGCGGTCCACTCCTCGCGGGTGAGGACGTACTCCACCTCGCCGTGCTCGGCGCCCTCCAGGGGCTCGCCGTACCGCTCGTGGAAGATGCGGACGCAGCGCAACCCGACCTTCTCCAGCACCCGCCGCGACCCCGCGTTCACGGCCATCGTCTGGGCCACGACGCGCTGCACGCCGAGCTCGGCGAACCCCTTGTCCACGATCGCGAGCGCCCCCTCGGTGGCGAACCCGCGGCCCCACGCCGCGGTGTGCAGCCGGTAGCCGAGCTCGACGTCACCGGGCGTCGGCTCGTGCACCGGCGGGCGGAACAGGAACCAGCCGAGGAAGTCGCGGTCGCCCGTTCGATCGACGCCCAGTAGCCGAACCCCTGCTCGTAGAGGTCGAGGAAGCGCGGAAGGCGGACGTCGCGCACGGTCTCCCGCGTCTCGGCGGGTGCGCCCAGGTAGCGCATCACCGCCGGGTCGTTGTGCAGTGCCACCAGCGCGTCGACGTCCTCCGCGCTGAAGCGACGCAGGACCAGCCGCTCGGCCTCCAGGAAGATGTGCACGCGGCGATCCTGCCCTTCAACGCCCGAAGACGCCGGCGATCTCCGCGCGCCGCACCCACGCGATGCCCGCGACGAGCACGCCCAGGATGATCGGCGTGACCGTCGCGGCGGGGGCGTCGAACACCGTGAGCTGCGTGTAGGTCGCTCCGACCATCAGGCCGACGAGGCCGAGCGCGGCCAGGCCTGCCAGCCGCGGCACCAGCAGGCCGATGCCGCCCGCCAGCTCCACCGCGCCCACGAAGTAGCGGAACCAGTCACCCGCCCCGATCTCGACGAAGATCTGCACGGCGTAGGCCTCGCCGAGCAGCTTGGGCGCGGCCGAGGCGACGACGAAGAACACGCCGATGAGGATCTGCAGTGCCCACAGGGCACGGCGGCGGGATGTGGTGGTCGGCATGGCGACGGTGGTCACGGGAGGTCCTCTCCGAGGCGGCGCGATGCTGACACCGCTACGACGCCGCACCCACCGGGAACTCATCGGACCTCGTACATCGTGCGGCCACCTCGCACAGCGTCGACGGTGTGCGAGGTGGGTTCGCGGGCGCTACGTCGACCTGAAGTAGCGGACGACCGGGAGCGGCGTGAACCCGGCGCGCTCGTAGGTCGCCCGAGCGGGAGCGTGGCCCGGGTCGCCGCCCGTCTCGACCATCATCGTGGTCATCCCCCGGTCGGTGATCCACCTGGCCGCGAACTCCGTGAGACTCGACCCGATGCCCCGACGCTGATGCGCCGGGTCGACGGCGAGCATGTGAATCTCGCCCATGAGGTCGGCGTCGTGCAGCTGAACGGCGGTGAAGCCCACGACGGTCGTGTCGAGGTCCGCGACCCACACGTGCACGTGCTCGGCGTCGCACGCCTGCTCCACCGCCTGGCGCTGCGTCACCCGCCAGTCGGGGTGCTGCGCCTCGTACACCCCGGACCCGCGCAGGACGCGCTCCAGCGAGGCGAACACCGGCGCCCAGGCGCGAAGCGACAGTGCCGCGACCGCCTCACGGTCATGAGCGGCGATCGGCCGCACCGTCGGCTCCATGGCCGGATCATGGCAGCGGCGGGGTGCAGGTGCGACAGGATTTCGCAGACTGCCCGGCAGCGCTCGAACGGGCGACGACGCGGTGGGGCTCGATCAAGGGACGACGAGGGCTCAGCTCCGGCATATGCCAGCTCGCTCGGGCCTCCGGTGTGGAGCGAATGACGGGAATCGAACCCGCGTATTCAGCTTGGGAACCAGCTTGTCAGGGCGTGGCATGGTCCCTGAGCTGCACCGGCCGCGGGTCCGGGCGTGCCGCGGTTAACCGCTGGTGACCGCCCCCAATGGCCCGTGAATGGCCCGTGTATGGCCCGCAGGCCGAGGCGCTGACCAGCGCACGCCGGGGCTCGTGTGGCATCCCGTCGGCCTGGCAACGCCCGACCGCGCGGTGGGCCGGCGGCGGCCCTCGACGTACACTCGCACCGCATCTCGCTAAGCTCCGCCGTCGGCCCGCAGTGTGGTATCCCGCTGGGAGGTCGATGGGATGCCACACCCCGGCCATCCCGGAGACCTGCCGCCCGGCGAGGGTACGCCGTTTCGAGCGACGTTTCGCAGACGATGGAGGCGCTGGTCGCGGCGTCCGTGCGCGGGCTCGGACTGGCTCGGACCAGGCACGACCTCAAGGTTGTGTGTAGTCCCGCAGGTCTTCAATCGTCCGATACTCGGCTTCACCAACAAAGTGACACCAAGGAATCTGCGTATTTGGAAAGCGGAGACGTCGTGCTCCAGACCACGTTGCCAGCTCTATATGTCCAAGTCGTCGCTGCACGATTGCTTCGACGGCCGGCAGCAGGTCCGTGTCGGAAGAAAATAGTATTGCCGCGTCGTACTCCTGCGCTATGCCCATAGAAACTAAATCAATAGCCAAGGCAACATCGATGCCCTTTTCCGCGGCAGGGGTCGTCGGCCAGCCCATCGGATAGCGGAGCGGGCGCCTGACTACCCGTACAAGCCGACTACGCTCCCACTCTGCCGTCTGGCGGTCGTTGGCCGCTGCTGCAGCCGGCTGGTGAGCAGGCACGGGCCGACCGCGATAGATGCGGACCCCATGCAGGGCCGAGGGACGTTTACGGCGGTCCACGAGTAGGCGTGAGAGCCGAAGCGGATCCACGTGCCCAGCAGCGGCGTGAGCATTGACCGGCTGAAACTGCCGACGGGCCCAGCCGT
>JAKDLE010000422.1 GCA_030453005.1 Pseudonocardia sp.
CCCGACCCCGTTCACGAACCGGGCCGCGTCCGACGCCAGGAACACCACGGCGTCGGCCATGTCGGAGACCTCGCCGAGCCTGCCCGAGGGGGTCAGCTCGACCACCGCGCCGACGGCCGCGTCGGGGCTGGGGAACAGCCCGAGACCGGACGTCTCCACGGCGAGCTTCACGCCCATGTCGGTGGCCACGAGACCGGGGTAGACGCAGTTGACGCGCACGCCGTAGCCGAGCTTGCCCGCCTCCATCGCGGCGACGCGCGTGAGCCGGTCCACGGCCGACTTGGTGGCCGAGTAGCCCGCGATCGCGGGGAACGCGATCGTGGCCGCCACGGACGAGATGTTGATGATCGACCCACCGTTGCCCGCGGCCCCGCCGGGGCGCATCGCGCGCAGGCCGTGCTTGACGCCCAGCATCGTGCCCAGGACGTTGACCTCCAGCATCCGCCGGATCTCGTCGGGCTCCGTGTCGACGATCAGCTGGGTGACCTCGATGCCTGCGTTGTTCACGACGATGTCGAGCCCGCCGAGCTCGGCCACGGTGTGCGCCACCACGGTCTCCCACTGCGCGTCGTCGGTGACGTCGAGCTGGACGAACCCGGCCCGGGGGATCCCCGCCGCGGTCTGCTCGCCTGCGTCCTTGAGGACGTCCGCGATCATCACCGAGGCCCCCGCGTCGGTCAGCGCCTGTGCCATGCCCGCGCCCAGCCCACGGGCGCCGCCGGTGACCAGCGCGCGCCTCCCCGACAGATCGAACCTGCTCATCCGCGCGTCCCTTCGCCTTGTCCGGTGATGCGGAGCACAACGTAGGAGCGCATCTGGACGACTGTCAAGATTTCGTTGGACGGGCGTTCAAAGAGCACCCCTCCGGTAGGATCGCCGCTGCCATGAGCACCGCAGAGAAGGCCGACCGCGTCTCCCGACGGCAGGTCGACAAGTTCGAGGAACGCCGCCGCGAGCTCGCCGCCGCGGCGCTCACCACGCTGTCCGAGCTCGGCTACGCCCGCACCAGCCTGCGCGAGATCGCGCAGAACTCGTCGTTCTCGCACGGGGTGCTGCACTACTACTTCCGCGACAAGGTCGACGTCATCACCTACTGCGTGCGGCAGTACAAGGCGGCCTGCGTGCTGCGCTACGACCAGATCGTGACCACCGCCGACACCGCCGACGGCCTCGCCCGGGGCTTCGCCGACGGCCTGGTCGCCACGCTCGTCGAGGACGCCACGATGCACCGCCTCTGGTACGACCTGCGCTCCCAGGCGCTGTTCGAGGAGTCCTTCCGCGCCGACGTCACCGAGATCGACGCCACGCTGGAGCGCATGGTCTGGCGCATCGTGTCGCGCTACGGGGAGCTGCGGGGAGCACCGGTGCCCACGCCGTCGGCCATGACCTACGCGATGTTCGACGGGCTGTTCCAGCAGGCGCTGCTGCGCCACTTCTCCGCCCGGCCGGGGGCCACCACCGACCTGCACGCCTCGGTGCTGGACCTGCTCGGCCGCCTCGTGCCGCGGTCGTGAGCACGGACCCGACGTCGGCGATCAACGCGGAGCGCGCCGCCACGCTGGAGCGGGCGGCAGCGCTGGCGCGGCAGGTCGACGGGCTCGCCGAGGAGCAGGCGAACACCACCCACGACGACGAGCACGACCCCGAGGGCGTGACGATCGGCTACCAACGGGCGCAGCTGCAGGGCCTGCTGGCCGACGCCCGGCGCGACCTCGGCGCCCTCGACCGGGCCGCCGACCGGCTGCGCGCGGGCAGCTACGGCCGGTGCGCGAGGTGCGGAGAGCCCATCGCCCCGGCCCGGCTGGAGGCGCTTCCCGCCGCCGAGACCTGCATCGGCTGCGCGGGTCGGCGGCGCTGACTCAGCTGGGCATGACCCCGGAGAGCCAGTCCATCGACACGCCGAAGGTCTCCTGGGAGCTGCGGAACGCGTTGAGGTCGTGGCCTGCGCCCTCGACGATGTGCGCGTCGATGGAGGGCACGTTCGGCCCGAACCACGGACGCTCGTTCTCGATCAGCGACCCCGCGCTGTCGCACGGCGCAGCGAGGTCGAGCGGGCCCTGCGAGCAGAAGATCCCGTCGAGGCTGCCGTTGACCAGGAACACCGGCACCCGGATGTCGAGGACCGTGCGGAAGAAGATCGGGAAGTTCGCCAGCTCGGACTGCGTCACCGTTCCCTTGGTGGCCCCGTCGCGCTCGATGATCCGCGGGTCGACGTCCGTGCCGGGCGCGGGGTGATGTAGCCGGGGTCGAGGTTCGAACCGGCGAACTGCGGGTCGAGCACCGCCGGGTACATGCTCAGCTCGATGTTCGTCGACGTCTGGACCTCGCGGATGTTGTGCGAGACACCGTCAGCACGAGCGCGTCGGCTCCCCCGTACCGCGACGCGGCGAAGGAGCTGGTGATGCTGCCGTAGGAGTGCCCGACGAGCGCGACGTCGTCGAACGCCGGGGAGGTGCCCTCCGGGCCCTCGATCTCGCCCGCGCGCAGCGCCTGCACGACCTGGTGCAGTGCGGTCGCGTTGGAGTCGACGGTGACCGCGGCGCTGATCGGATGGGTGCTGTCGCCGTTCCCGAGGCGGTCGATCGAGGCGGTGGCGTACCCGGCCTCGGCGGCGGTGGCCTCCTGGTGGTCGCCACGATCCCGGCCCCGACGGCCAGCGCCGCCGCCGCGACGGTGCCTCGTCGGAGTGGGTGACCCACTGCGGTTCCTCCTCGACCCGACGACCTGTGTCGGACGGTCCAACGCCCTGCCGCCCGGCCGGGTACGGCCGGCCCTGCCCCGAAAGGGTCAGCCCGGCTCGTCGGCGTCGAGGACGTCCGCGCTGTCGGCCCGCCCGTCGGGCTCGAGCACCGAGGCCCCGGCGTCGGGCCGCTGCTCGGGCGGAGCGTTCATGGTGGGCTCCGCGTCCTGGTCGGGCTCGGCGTCCCGATCGGGCTCGTCGGGCGGTGAGGGGTCGGCTTCCTTGCTCATCGGCTCCGGGTACCCGCGTCGGGCGTGGTCACGCCGCCGGTGTCGGCCACGTCCGCCTGCACGGGAGCGCCTGCCGCCAGCAGGCGCTCCGCCAGCAGGCGGCAGCGCCGCCCGAGCTCCGGAGGGTCGAGCACCTCGAAGTCGTGGCCCAGCAGCAGCACGTGCATGAGCACGAAGTCGAGGTTGCCTGCGCCGCTCCGCACCTCGCAGCTCTCGTCGCCTCGCGGGCGGACGACGGCCGCCGACGCCGGGATCTGCGCACGCACGGTGTCGGCCGACGCGTGCACGAGGAAGCGCGCCCGGTGCGGGTAGACCCGACTGGTCACACCCTCCTGCACGTACGTCGCCGCGTCGGGCGCCGCGCGTGGGCGGAAGCGCCAGGACCGCGGTGCCACCTCCGTCATCCGGTCGACGCGGAAGCTGCGCCAGTCGTCGCGGTCGAGGTCGAAGGCGAGCAGGTACCAGCGCCGGTCGGAGGCGACCAGGCGGTAGGGCTCGACCCGCCGCCGGCTCACCCCGCTCCCGGACGGGTAGTCGAAGCCGGCCTCGACCTCGTCGCGGCAGGCCCTGGCCAACGTCATGAGCACCTCGGGGTCGACCGGCGTGCGGCCGCCGCCGAAGGACTCCACCGAGCCGGAGAGTGCGCGAACCTCGTGCCGCAGCCGGGTGGGCAGCACCCGGTCGAGCTTGGTCAGCGCCCGGAGCGCGGCGTCGCCTGCGCCTGCGACCGCGCCGCCCGCACCCGCCAGCAGCGAGACCGCGGTGGCGATCGCCTCCTCGTCGTCGAGGAGCAGCGGCGGCAGGTCGCGGCCCGCGCCGAGCCGGTAGCCGCCGCCGACACCCCGGCCCGCCTGCACCGGGTAGCCGAGCGCGCGCAGCCGCTCGACGTCGCGCCGCACCGTGCGCGACGTGACCCCGAGCCGGTCGGCGAGCTCGGGGCCGGTCCAGACGGGGCGCTGCTGCAGCAGCCCGAGCAGGGTGAGCACCCGTTCCGTCGTGCTGCGCTCAC
>JAKDLE010000423.1 GCA_030453005.1 Pseudonocardia sp.
GCCGAGGGGGCCGTGGCCGTGCACGCCGGGCCGTGGCTGCCCGCGGGCACCGCCACGGTCGCCGACGCGGTGTCGGCGTTCGTCGCCTCCCGGGCCGAGGCGGGACCCGGCCCCGCGCACCTGGCGGTCCACGCGTACCTCGACCGGGAGAGCGACGCCTCCGTGGCCGTCCTGCGCGCCGAGCTGGCCCGGCGCACCGGGCTGACCACCACGTTCGACTGGGCGCCCCGCGGGCCCCGCGCCACCGCCGAGGGCGCACTGGTCTGCCAGCTCACCGGGGACCCCGACGACGCGGACCCCGAGCTCGACGGCCTGCGCGCGCTGCAGCAGCGGATGGCCCGCACCGACGCGGGCGAGCTCGCCCGGCGCGGGCACCCGGTGCTGCGGCTGCATCTCGCCGACCGGCTCGCCGGGCTGGTGGGTGGCGTGCGCGCGGTGCAACATCTGTAGGACGATCATGGGTGAGCGACGGACAACCGACGACTGGGCATCCGACGACTGGACATGAGGACGGGGAGACACGATGACGGCCAGCCCGGGTTGGACCAACCCGCTTCGCGATCCGCGGGACAAGCGGCTCCCCCGCATCGCGGGGCCGTGCGGGCTGGTGATCTTCGGGGTCACCGGCGACCTGTCGCGCAAGAAGCTGATGCCCGCGATCTACGACCTCGCCAACCGCGGGCTGCTGCCGCCCGGCTTCGCCCTCACCGGCTTCGCCCGCCGCGACTGGGCCACGCAGGACTTCGGGCAGATCGTCTACGACGCGGTCAAGGAGCACGCGCGCACCCCGTTCCGGCAGACGGTGTGGGACCGGCTCGCCGAGGGCTTCCGGTTCGTGCAGGGCAGCTTCGACGACGACGACGCCTTCGACCGGCTGGAGGACACGATCCGGGAGCTCGACCGGGTGCGCGGCACGGGCGGCAACCACGCGTTCTACCTGTCGATCCCGCCCTCGGCGTTCCCCGTGGTGTGCAAGCAGCTCGCCCGCTCCGGGCTCGCCGCCCAGGAGGGCCTCGACCAGTGGCGCCGGGTCGTCATCGAGAAGCCCTTCGGCCACGACCTCCGCTCGGCCAAGGAGCTCAACGGGATCGTCGACGACGTGTTCTGTGAGGACTCGGTGTTCCGCATCGACCACTACCTCGGCAAGGAGACCGTCCAGAACATCCTCGCGCTGCGGTTCGCCAACCAGCTGTTCGAGCCGATCTGGAACTCCCACTACGTCGACCACGTGCAGATCACGATGGCCGAGGACATCGGCCTGGGCGGACGGGCCGGGTACTACGACGACATCGGCGCCGCCCGCGACGTGATCCAGAACCATCTGCTGCAGCTGCTGGCGTTCATCGCGATGGAGGAGCCCACCTCGTTCTCCTCCGACGAGCTGCGCGCCGAGAAGACGAAGGTCCTCAAGGCGACCAAGCTCGTGGGCCCGCTGGAGGAGACGACCGCGCGCGGCCAGTACACCGGCGGCTGGCAGGGCGGCGAGCTGGTGCGGGGGCTCAAGGAGGAGGAGGGGTTCGACCCCGCGTCGGGCACCGAGACCTACGCCGCGATCACCTGTGAGATCGACACCCGCCGCTGGGCGGGCGTGCCGTTCTACCTGCGCACCGGCAAGCGACTGGGCCGCCGCGTCACCGAGATCGCGGTGATCTTCAAGCGGGCCCCGCACCTGCCCTTCGACGAGACGATGACCGAGGAGCTCGGGCAGAACGCGTTCGTCGTGCGGGTGCAGCCCGACGAGGGCGTGACGATGCGGTTCGGGTCGAAGGTGCCGGGCAGCCAGATGGAGGTCCGCGACGTCACGATGGACTTCGGCTACGGCACCGCGTTCACCGAGGCCTCCCCTGAGGCCTACGAGCGCCTCATCCTCGACGTCCTGCTCGGCGAGCCGAGCCTGTTCCCGGTGAACGAGGAGGTCGAGCGTTCCTGGGAGATCCTCGATCCCGTCATCGAGCACTGGCACGCCGACGAGGCGGGCCCCGACCTCTACGCCGCAGGCTCCTGGGGGCCCGGGTCCGCCGACGCCATGCTCGCCCGCACCGGCCGCACCTGGCGGCGTCCATGAAAGGAATGGGACCATGATCGTCGACCTCCCCTCCTCCACCACCTCCGCCGTCAACCGGAAGATCGTCGAGCTGCGGGAGAACGGCGGGGTGCTCGCACTGGGCCGGGTGCTGACGCTCGTGATCGTCACCGACGACGGGACCTCCATCGAGGCGGCCATCGAGGCCGCCAACTCCGCGAGCCGCGAGCACCCCTGTCGGGTGATCGTCGTCGCCCGCGGGCAGCGCCGTGCGGCGCCCCGCCTCGACGCGCAGATCCGCGTCGGCGGCGACGCGGGCGCGAGCGAAGTGGTCGTGCTGCGCGGCTACGGGCCGCTCGCCGCCGACGATGCGGGTGCCGCGATGGTCATGCCGCTGCTGCTGCCCGACGCCCCCGTCGTGGCGTGGTGGCCGGGCGAGGCCCCGCCCGTGCCGTCGAAGGATGCGGTCGGACGGCTCGCCCAACGCCGGATCACCGACGCCCTGGCCTCGCGCAACCCGCGGGGGGCGCTCGAGCAGCGCCGCGCGAACCACGTCGCGGGCGACACCGACCTCACCTGGACGCGCCTCACCTCGTGGCGGGCCCTGCTCGCCACCGCGCTCGACGCGCCGCCGCACGAGGACGTCACCGGTGCGGTCGTGGCGGGCGAGGTCGTGTCGCCGTCCACCGACCTGCTCGCCGGGTGGCTCGCCACGTCCCTGGGGGTGAAGGTGAAGCGCTCCCCCGCGGAGAGCGGGGCGGGGCTCGTGTCGGTGCGGCTGGACCGGTCCTCGGGCCCCATCGAGCTGGTACGGCCCGACGGCAAGGTCGGCAGCCTGCGCCAGCCGGACCAGCCCGACCGGCTCGTCGCACTGCCCAGACGCGAGGTGCGTGACTGCCTCGCCGAGGAGCTGCGCCGCCTGGACCCCGACGAGATCTACGGCGCCGCCCTCGACGGCGTGGGACGGCTCACCCGGGGCCGCACCCCGGTGCAGGTCCCGGCCGCGGCGGTGTCGCACTGATGGCCCGCCCGGACATCGCCGTACACGTCGACCCGGACGTGGTCGTCGCCGCCGCCGCGGCTCGGCTCGTGACCCGGCTGGTGGACCTGCAGGCCGCGGGCAACGTCCCGAAGCTGGTACTCACCGGCGGCGGCGTCGGGATCGCGATGCTGGAGCACATCCGCAGCATGCCCGCGCGCGACGCCGTGGACTGGGCCCACGTGGAGTTCTACTGGGGCGACGAGCGGTTCCTCCCCGCGGGCGACCCGGACCGCAACGAGACCCAGGCGCGCGACGCCCTGCTCGACCACGTGCGCGTCGACCCCGACCGCGTGTTCCCGATGGGCGCCGACACCGGCACCGGCCCGTCGGGAGCCGAGGCCGCCGCCGAGGACTACGCGCAGCTCCTCGCCCGCGCCGCGCGACCGGAGGACCACGGGCCCGTCCCCTCGTTCGACGTGCTGCTGCTCGGCATGGGCGGCGAGGGCCACACCGCGTCGGTGTTCCCGCACTCCCCCGCGGTGTACGAGGCCGAACGCTCGGTCGTGGCCGTGCACGGCTGCCCCAAGCCACCGCCCACCCGGGTGTCGCTCACGCTGCCCGCGATCCGGCGCGCCGCGGAGGTGTGGATCGTGACGACGGGCGAGGCCAAGGCGGCGGCGGTGTCGATGGCGCTGTCCGGGGCGGGCGAGGTGGCGATCCCGGTGGCCGGCGCCCAGGGCAGGCGACGCACACGCTGGCTGCTCGACCGCGCCGCCGCGTCGAAGCTGCCGCGGGACCTGGTGCCCGCCATCGGGTGAGCCGCCCCGATCCCCGGCACGTCGTGGTGGACGGGGCGAACGTCGTCGGGTCCCGCCCCGACGGCTGGTGGCGCGACCGTCCGGCGGCCCCCCCGCGCCGGGCCCGGCGGGGGGGGGGCCGCCCGGTAGCCCCCCCGGGCGGGGTGCG
>JAKDLE010000424.1 GCA_030453005.1 Pseudonocardia sp.
GTGCGCCCAGCACCGCCGCGGCGAGCCCCGCGGCCGCCCCGCCCGGCACGGCCGGGTCGCCCGGCGCCCCACCGCGGCCGGTCGCGACCGACCCCAGCGGCACGGTCGCGGCGCCCACCGAGTCGGCGTGCAGCTCCGCCACGATGCCCTCGGGCCCGTCGAGCAGCAGCACCGACTGCACCGAGTTCTCCGGCACGGTGACCGGCACCTCCACCGGCCCGGCCGGGCCGGGCACGTCGACGCGCAGCGTCCACGCGCCCGCCGGGACCGACCGGTAGCCGGTGGTGGTGGCGAACTCGACGCCGGTGGCCAGCTGTTGCGGGCCGCCGGGCCCGACCAGCCCGATGTCGACGCGCGGGGCGCTCGCGGCTCCGTTCACCACCCGGACCCGGGCCTCACCGGGAGCGGGCGCGCTCAGGTCGTCGGACAGCACCCGCAGCCCCAGGTCGGTGTAGTGCCCGGTCCCCGCGACGGTGTACGCCGCGCCCGCCTCGGTCGAGAGCGTCGTGGCGATCACCGGCGGGCTGTCGGCGGGCGCACCCGCCTCCCGCATCGCGACGGTGTAGATGCCGACCGGCAGCGACCGGTAGTCCGACACGGCGCCGTAGCCCACGCCGGGCACGATGAAGCTCAGGTCCGGGTCGGTCACCGAGGCGAGGTAGACGTCCACGTCCGGCGTGTCGGGCGACAGGTGCGCCAGCCGGACGTAGGCCGACCCGGTGCCCTGCCTCTCCACAGCCTGCCCGTCCGCGAAGGCGACCCCGGCCGTGGAAAACAGCGCGCCCACCATCACGGCGAGCACGGCGAGCAGCCGGTACCGGGCGGTGGTCATGCGGGCCTCCGGGTGGTGTCGATTGTGTAGTGCACGGCCAACCCGTCCCGGACGGGGGTGATCCGGGCCGGGCGGAACGGTGGCTGCTGGCCGTCGAGCCAGCGGGTGAGGACGTCCGCGGCGGCCGGGTCGGACACCGGCACGCCGTCGACGGCGGTGATCACGACGGTGCGCCGCGGGTTCGCCGCAGGCTCGCCCGGCACCGTCGGGAACCCGGCGATGTCGAGGTCGTGGACGCCCGCGAGGCCGGCGAGCGTCGTGGCCAGCCGCGGGTCCACCCCACCGGCCCGCAGGACCGCCGCCGCGCCCGGCGCGAGGTCCAGGGCCGGGTTCTCGGCGAGTGACGGGCCCAGCCCGGGCCCGGAGACGGCGGGGGGCGTCTCGGCGTGCACGACGACCGGGGTGCCCGCCGGGCCCTCGGGCAGGTCGAGCAGAACCGGGCCGGAAGCGGGAGGACCGCCCACCACCACCGACGCCGACGGGTCGCCGGGCGCGACGAGCCGCGACGCGGGCACCCCGTCCGCCGCGAGCTGGGCGAGGGTGAGCGGCTCGGCGGCCAGTACGGCGTCCGGTTCGAGCTCCGAGGCGACCCACCCGGCCAGCCGGTGCGGGCCGGCGTCCGGTGCCGCCGCGGCACCCACCGCAGGCCCGGCGCCCCGCGCCGCCGCGACCACCGCCCCGGCGAGCACGGTCCGGCCCTGCACCGGCCGCCTCGGATCGGTGCGGGCGAAGACGTAGACCCCGGCGAGCACGGCCAGCACCGGCAGCACGACCAGCACGGCGGTGGTCGAGGCCGGACCGGGTACGGCCGCCACCGCCAGCAGCGCGCCCGCACCGGTCGCCACCGGGCGCAACGGGGCCAACCGGCGCAGGGCGAGGGCCACGACGACGGCTCCGACGACAAGGACCGGCGCGACCACCGCGACCGGCAGGCCGAACGAGCCGGTGAGCGGCACGGTCAGCCCGGCCGTGAGGACCGCGCCGACGGCGAGCGCCCCGGACACACCCCACGCGGCTCCGCGCCGCAGGTCCGCGGCGAGCTGCCTGCTCGCGACCCCGTGCGCGGCGAACGCGAGCAGCCCGACGGCGGCGACCGGCGCGGTGAGCACCCCGACGGCGGCGGCGAGCAGGGCGGCGGTGTCAGCCCCCCGGCCGCGCCCGGACAGCGCCGCCGCGGCGGTCAGCCAGAGCGCGGCCAGGCCCCCGGGGTCGACGGTGCCGAGGACCGGCGCCACCAGCGCGGGGAGCGCGGCCAGTGCCACGACCAGCGCGGCGGCGGACCCGGGCAGCCGCAACCGTCGTGCCACCGGCCACAGCAGCAGCGCCGCCGCCACCCCGACGACGACGAGGACGGCGCGGGCGGCGGTCAGCACGCCGTCCTGACCGGGGCTCAGCAGGCCACCGAGCAGTGTGTCGACGGCGGCGATCTGGTGGGCGGCGACCTGGTCGACGGCCGGGACCGGCAGCGCCGGCTCGCCGACCGCGGCCGCCGCCGCGGCGAGAGCCGCCTCGCCGGGCGACGCCGCCCGCTGGTCGAGCCCGGCCAGCGTGAGCAGCCCCAGCAGCACGGTCGGCACGGCCACCACGAGCAGGCTCTGCAGCGGCTGCGGCTTCTTCCCGCCCCGCGGCCGCGGCTTCTCCCGCAGCCACCCGGCGACGCGCCGCACCAGCAGCCCGAGCAGCAGGCTCACGCCGAGCACCGGCAGCAGCAGCAACAGCAGCTGCACCACGTTCAGCGTGGCCAGCGGACCGTCGCCGCCGCGCACGGCGGCCCCGATCGTCGCGAGGTGGTCGAGCACGCCCCGCCAGACCACCGGCAGCACCTGCGGGGCGAGCACGACGAACAGCACGAGGAACGAGAGCAGGAACGGGATGACCAGCAGCACCCAGGCGACGATGATCCGGCGCGCGCGCGGCGTCAGCTCGGCGACGCGGGGGTGCGGTTCGCGGCCGGGCAGCAGTCCGGTGAGCACCGGGCGCAGGAACATGAACAGGTCGGGGAGCCCGATGAGGTCGCTCAGGATGTAGTAGCCGTCGAGCCGGATCGAGGGCAGGAACTGGCGCACGGTCTCCACGTGCAGGATCAGCACCGCGACCAGCAGCCAGGGCGCTCCGGTCCCCAGCCACGCGGCCCCGCCCGCGGCCATCAGGATAGCGTTGACGTGGACGCCGCCCAGGTCCGTGCGCAGCCGACCGCCCCGGCTGAGCCGGTAGGAGTCGGTGACGGTGCTGTAGTACGCGGGCCACACGAGGTAGATGCCGACGCCCATCGGGCCGGGCCGGGCGCCGCCGTAGCGGCACGCCCCGACGTGCCCGCACTCGTGGAGCACCCCGGCCGCCAGCAGCGCGAGGATCACCAGCAGGGCCGACGCGGGTGCCCGGACGAGCCCGACGGTGGCGCCCACGATCGCGTCGAACCCACCGCCCGCGAGGATGGCGACGTCGACGGCCGCGAACGCGGCCAGCGCGAGGACGACGGCCACCGGCGTGAAGACGGGCGCGAAGACACCGGCGACCCGCCACACCACGTGCCGGGGCACGACCGGCAACCGGAACCGCAGCATCAGCAACGGGTCGGGCCGGGGGTTCGCGACCCGCGCGCTGGGCCCCGCCGCGGCGATGCCCGCGGGCATCAGCTTCGCCTCGACGAGATGCGCGACCCGCGCGGCGTCGATGTCCCGGCCCAGCTCCGCGCTCAGCAGGGCGGCGACCTGCGTGGCGTCACGGTGTCCGTCCAGGGCGCAGGCGAGGCGGTAGAGCAGACGGGGGAGCGCGATGACCTGCCCGTCGGGGCGGCTGACGAGGAACTTCGGCTCCCGGTAACCCGAGCCGCGGTACTCGCCGACGAGCTCCACACCCTCGGCGAGCCGCGGTGCGGCCACGTCGGCCTCGGGTACCACCGGCTGCTGCACCACGGTGTCGGACACGGGGGCGCTCCCCTCGGGCGGGTCGGGAGTGGCACGGGCCGCAACGGCCGACGACGCGGGAGGGACGTGGTCGCCCCTCCCGCGTCGGTCGTGTCGGGCGGATCAGTGCCAGCTCCCGGCGAAGACGTCGTAGTAGGACTCGTCGTCGTCGGACTCGGCGGCGCCGCCGTCGCCCCCCGCCGCCACCGCCGAGCCGCCCGGAC
>JAKDLE010000425.1 GCA_030453005.1 Pseudonocardia sp.
GGGAACTCTAGGTCGCGCGCCACCTCGGGACGGACAGGCGCGCCGCGCCCGATCGCGGGGTGACGCGCGAGACGGCCGCCCGCCGCCGCGTGGTCGCGCCCGTAGTGGGAGGATGGCGGACGTCATGGTCGTGCACACAGCTCCCGCCACTCCCGCCACTCCGGCCGCCCGTCCCCGCCGGGATCTCGGCTCGGCGCCGTTCCTGGTCGCCGCGCGCGGCGGTCGGCCCCAGCGGCTGCCGGTGTGGTTCATGCGCCAGGCCGGGCGCTCGCTGCCGGAGTACCGCGCGCTGCGGTCGGGCACCGGGATGCTGCAGGCCTGCCTCACCCCCGAGCTGACCACCGAGATCACCCTGCAGCCGGTCCGTCGCCACGGCGTCGACGCCGCGATCCTGTTCAGCGACATCGTGGTACCGCTGTTCGCGGCGGGCGTCGGGGTCGACATCGTCGCGGGCACCGGCCCCGTCGTGGCCGAGCCCGTCCGCACCGCCGCCGACGTCGCGCGGCTGCCGGAGCTCACCGAAGACCACGTCACGCCCGTCACCGACGCGATCACGCTGCTGCTCGGCGAGCTGGGTGACACCCCGCTGATCGGCTTCGCCGGAGCGCCGTTCACCCTCGCCTCCTACCTGATCGAGGGCGGCCCGAGCCGCAACCACGAGCGCACCAAGGCGCTGATGCGCTCCGCGCCCGACGTCTGGCACGCGTTGCTGGGGCGGCTCGCTGACATGACCTCGACCTTCCTGCGGGCACAGATCGCCGCCGGGGTCGACGCCGTGCAGCTGTTCGACTCCTGGGCCGGGGCGCTGTCGCTGCGCGACTACCGCACCTACGTGCTGCCGCACTCCGCGCGGGTGCTGGCCGCGATCACCGAGGTGCCGCGCATCCACTTCGGCGTCGGCACCGGTGAGCTGCTCGGCGCGATGGCCGAGGCGGGCGCCGACGTCGTGGGCGTCGACTGGCGCATCCCGCTCGACGACGCGGCCCGTCGCGCAGGCGGCACCCGCCCGGTGCAGGGCAACCTCGACCCGGCCGTGCTGTTCGCCGACCCGGGCTCGGTCGAGGCCGAGGTGGTGCGCATCGCCGCCGAGGGTCGCCGCGCCCCGGGACACGTGTTCAACCTCGGGCACGGCGTGCTGCCCGACACCGACCCGGACGTCCTCACGCGTCTGGTCGACCTGGTGCACCGCCAGCCGGTGTGAGAGTCGCGGTCGTCGGCGGGGGGATCTCCGGTCTCGCCGCCGCGCACCGCCTGCGCACGCTGCTCGGTCCGGATGCCCGGATCACCGTGCTGGAGCGGCGCGACCGCGTCGGCGGCGTGCTGCACACCGTCGACCTGGCGGGGGTGCCCTACGACGTGGGCGCCGAGGCCTTCCTGGCCCGCCGCCCCGAGGTCCCCGCGCTGCTGGGCGAGCTGGGGCTCTCCGAGCTCCTCGTGCACCCGAGCAGGGCGGCGGCCTCGATCCGCGCGGCGGGTCGCACCGGACCGCTGCCCGGCGGCACCCTCCTCGGGGTGCCCACGAGCGCCGCGCGCCTCGACGCGCTGCTCTCCCCCCGGGGCGTGGCCGCGGCGGCCGCGGAGCCGGTCACACCGCTGCGCTGGGCTCCCGGCGCCGACGTGGCCCTCGGCGGCCTGCTGCGGACGCGCTTCGGCGACGAGTTGGCCGACCGCCTCGTCGACCCCCTGCTCGGCGGCGTCTACGCCGGACGCGTGGACACCCTCGGCCTGCGCGCCACGATCCCCGCGCTGGCCACGGCCCTCGACGCAGGCGCCCCGTCGCTCACCGCCGCCGCCGACCGCGCCACCACCCCCGCGAGTCGGGGTCCCGATGCGGCGCCACCCGGCGGTCCCGTCTTCGGCGCTGTCCGGGGCGGTTACGCCGTCCTGCTCGACGCGCTCGTCGCCGCCGCGCAGCCGGAGGTGCGGCTCGGCACGACCGTCCGGGCGGTCGAGCCCCGGACACCCGGCTGGCGGCTCGTGCTGGGACCGACCACGGCCCCAGAGGCGCTCGACGTCGACGCCGTGCTGCTCGCCGTGCCCGCCCCGGCGGCGGCGCGGCTGCTGGCGCCGATCGCCGCGGCCGCGGCCCGGGCGGCGGGGGAGATCGAGCTCGCGTCGTCGGTCGTGGTCGCACTGGCCTTCCGCGCCGAGGACGCCGCGGGCCTGCCGCCGACCTCCGGTTCCCTGATCGCCGCGGGGGAGCCGCTGTCGGTCAAGGGGGTCACGCACTCGTCGAACAAGTGGGCCCACCTCGCGCCCGACGGCCTGGTGCGGCTGCGGGCGTCGCTGGGCCGCTTCGGTGAGGCCGCGACCCTGCAGGTCGACGACGCCGAGCTCGTCGCCCGGGTCCGCGCCGACCTCGACGTCCTCACCGGCGTCGGCGCGGCACCGGCGGCCGTGCACGTGCAGCGCTGGGGCGGGGGGCTGCCGCAGTACGGCGTGGGCCACCTGGAACGGGGCGCCGCGATCGAGGCCGGGCTGCCGGTCGGCCTGGCGGTCGCAGGCTCCGCGCTGCACGGCGTCGGGGTGCCCGCGTGCGTGGCGACGGCGCGCTCCGCGGCCGAGCGGATCGTCACACAGGCGTCGGGCCAGCCGGCCTGACCGGCGCGCGCCCCGTGAGCCGGTGGTGGCACGATGGGGGCATGGCCCGACTCGACTACGCCGAACTCAACAGCACCATCCGCTACACGATGTGGTCCGTGTTCCGGGTCGAGCCCGGCCGCCTCGACGACGACCGCACGGCGGCCGCCTCCCAGGCCGCCGAGTTCCTCGACGCCCTGGAGGGCAAGGGCGTGGTGGTGCGCGGGGTGTACGACGTCGCGGGCCTGCGCGCCGACGCCGACTACATGGTCTGGTGGCACGCCGCAGGAGTGGAGGCCCTGCAGGGCGCCTACGCCGACCTGCGCCGCACCACCGCGCTGGGCCGGGCGAGTGTGCCGGTCTGGAGCCAGGTCGCACTGCATCGTCCGGCGGAGTTCAACAAGAGCCATCTCCCGGCGTTCGTCTCCGGCGAGGACGCGCGGGGCTACGTCTGTGTGTACCCGTTCGTCCGGTCGTACGACTGGTACCTCCTGCCCGACGACGAGCGCCGCCAGATGCTCGCCGACCACGGCAAGGAGGCGCGGAACTACGCGGACGTACGCGCCAACACGGTGCCCGCGTTCGCACTCGGCGACTACGAGTGGATCCTGGCCTTCGAGGCCGACGAGCTCGACCGGATCGTCGACCTCATGCGGCACCTGCGGGCCACCGAAGCCCGCCGCCACGTGCGCGAGGAGGTCCCGTTCTACACCGGGCCACGGGTGCGGGTGGAGGCGCTGGTCAACTCGTTGCCGTAGATTCTAGCGCTGAATCAGCGCTAAGGTGTCCGACATGGCGACGATCCAGGTACGCGACATCCCCGACGACGTCCATGAGCGGCTCTCCCGGGCGGCGAGCCAGGCCGGTCAGTCGTTGCAGGCCTACATGCGGCACCTGGTGCTCGATGTGGTCGAGACACAGGACCGCAAAGCTGCGGCGATCCGGCGGATGGAGGAGTATCTCGAGCGTGATGGCGGGCTCGGCCTGACGGCTGCGGAGATCGTCGACGCGGTGCACGCCGAGCGTCGATGACCGGGATCGTCCTCGATGCTGCTGCGCTCGTGCATGCGTTCACCGAGCCGACGTCCTCTGCGCTGGAGCTGCGCGAGCGTCTCGGGGGCCAGGCCGTTCATGCGCCGCACCTGCTGATCGTCGAGATCGGCAGCGTCGCGCGACGACTCGTGCTGAACGGGAAGCTGTCACCGCGACGCGGTGCCGATCTCCTCGCCGCTTCCATCGACGCGGCCGACCACCTGTACGCACACGGCCCGTTGAGCCTCCTGGCCTGGTCGCTGCGCGACAATCTGTCCTTCTACGACGCCACCTACGTGGCTCTGGCCCAGACCCTCGATCTCACTCTCGTCACGGCCGACGCCCG
>JAKDLE010000426.1 GCA_030453005.1 Pseudonocardia sp.
CCCGCGGTGAAGACCAGCGTGCCGCTGCGCCGCGCCGGGATGTACGCCCCGGCGGGCGACGCCACGGCGGGCAGCTCGACGCCCAGCTCGCGCAGTCGGGCGCTGGGGGCGGTCACGACTGCACCGGGCGTTTGAACCACGCCACCAGCTGCTCGGCGGAGGCGCCGGTCGTGACCTGCACCAGCTCCCAACCGTCGCGGCCGAAGTTGTTGAGGATGGCCTGGGTGTTGTGGATCAGGACGGGGGCGGTGAGGTATTCCCACCTGGTCGCTGCGGGGGAACTCATGGGGCGACTGTAGCCGGCGCCTCACCACGATCGGGCGGCCGGGCGGCGCACCTGCTCGTAACCTGGCGGACATGACGACGACGGCGTGGCCCGACGAGCTCGCGCAGGCGCGGCTGCACGTGGTCACCGGCAAGGGCGGCACGGGCAAGACGACGGTGGCGGCCGCGCTGGCGCTGGCGCTGGCCACCGGCGGGAGGCGCACCCTGCTGATCGAGGTGGAGGGCCGCCAGGGCATCGCCCAGCTGTTCGACACCGCGCCGCTGCCCTACGAGGAGCGCCGCATCGCGGTGGCACCGGGCGGCGGGGAGGTGCGCGCACTGGCCGTCGACGCCGAGGCGGCGCTGCTGGAGTACTTCGAGCTGTTCTACCGGCTCGGGATGGCCGGGCGCACGCTGCGGCGGATGGGCGCCGTCGAGTTCGCCACCACGCTGGCACCCGGGCTGCGCGACGTGCTGCTCACCGGCAAGGCCAAGGAGTGCGTCACCCGCAAAGACCCGGGTGGGCGGCCCGTCTACGACGCCGTGGTGCTCGACGCCCCGCCCACCGGCCGCGTCGTCAGCTTCCTCGACGTCACCAAGGCGATGGCCGACCTCGCGAAGGTCGGTCCGATCCACAGCCAGGCCGCGGGCGTCGTGAAGCTCCTGCACTCGCCGCTCACCGCCGTGCACCTGGTGACGCTGCTGGAGGACCTGCCGGTCACCGAGACGCTGGAGGCCGTCGAGCAGCTCCGTGCCGCCGAGCTGCGGCCGGGCGCGCTGATCGTCAACAGGGTTCGTCCGCAGTGGCTGCCCGACCGGTCGGTCACCGCCGCCGCGAACGGCCGCGTCGACGCCGACCGCATCCGCGCCGGGCTCGCCTCCGCCGGACTGGACCTGCCCGCCGACGTCATCGACGGGCTGGTCACCGAGACGGTCGACCACGCGGTGCGCGTGCACGCCGAGGGGGTGGCGCTGGCCCGGCTGGACGCCGGGCCCGCCGGCCCTGGAGGCACCACCGGGCCCGCCGGCCCCGAAGGCACCATGCTGCCCGAGCTGCCGCGCATCGAGCTGCCCACGATGGTCGACGGAGTCGACCTCGGCACGCTCTACGAGCTCGCCGAGCAACTGGTGGAACACGGCGTGGGAGCAGGGGTACGGGTATGAGGACCGCGCCGGAACTGGACGTCGACGCCCTGATCGACGACCCGCTCACCCGCGTGATCGTGTGCTGCGGCTCGGGCGGGGTCGGCAAGACGACGACGTCCGCGGCGCTGGCGATCCGCGCCGCCGAACGCGGGCGGCGCACCGTCGTACTGACGATCGACCCGGCGCGGCGCCTCGCCCAGGCCCTGGGCCTCCACGCGCTGACCAACGAGCCCGGGCTCGTCGCCGACGCGGGTGGCGACCTGCACGCGATGATGCTCGACATGCGTCGCACGTTCGACGAGATGGTGGAGGCGCACGCGGAGCCCGACCGCGCCGAGGCGATCATCGCCAACCCCTTCTACCAGACGATCTCCTCGTCGTTCTCCGGGACGCAGGAGTACATGGCGATGGAGAAGCTGGGGCAGCTCGCGGCGACGAAGGAGTGGGACCTCATCGTCGTCGACACCCCGCCGTCACGTTCGGCGCTCGACTTCCTCGACGCCCCACAGCGCATGTCCACCTTCCTCGACGGTCGGATGATCCGGCTGCTCTCGGCGCCCGCCCGCGCGGGCGGGCGCCGAGAGCAGCCGGATCATCCGACCGTCGAGGAAGGTGGACATGCGCTGTGGGGCGTCGAGGAAGTCGAGCGCCGAACGTGACGGCGGGGTGTCGACGACGATGAGGTCCCACTCCTTCGTCGCCGCGAGCTGCCCCAGCTTCTCCATCGCCATGTACTCCTGCGTCCCGGAGAACGACGAGGAGATCGTCTGGTAGAAGGGGTTGGCGATGATCGCCTCGGCGCGGTCGGGCTCCGCGTGCGCCTCCACCATCTCGTCGAACGTGCGACGCATGTCGAGCATCATCGCGTGCAGGTCGCCACCCGCGTCGGCGACGAGCCCGGGCTCGTTGGTCAGCGCGTGGAGGCCCAGGGCCTGGGCGAGGCGCCGCGCCGGGTCGATCGTCAGTACGACGGTGCGCCGCCCGCGTTCGGCGGCGCGGATCGCCAGCGCCGCGGACGTCGTCGTCTTGCCGACCCCGCCCGAGCCGCAGCACACGATCACGCGGGTGAGCGGGTCGTCGATCAGGGCGTCGACGTCCAGTTCCGGCGCGGTCCTCATACCCGTACCCCTGCTCCCACGCCGTGTTCCACCAGTTGCTCGGCGAGCTCGTAGAGCGTGCCGAGGTCGACTCCGTCGACCATCGTGGGCAGCTCGATGCGCGGCAGCTCGGGCAGCATGGTGCCTTCGGGGCCGGCGGGCCCGGTGGTGCCTCCAGGGCCGGCGGGCCCGGCGTCCAGCCGGGCCAGCGCCACCCCCTCGGCGTGCACGCGCACCGCGTGGTCGACCGTCTCGGTGACCAGCCCGTCGATGACGTCGGCGGGCAGGTCCAGTCCGGCGGAGGCGAGCCCGGCGCGGATGCGGTCGGCGTCGACGCGGCCGTTCGCGGCGGCGGTGACCGACCGGTCGGGCAGCCACTGCGGACGAACCCTGTTGACGATCAGCGCGCCCGGCCGCAGCTCGGCGGCACGGAGCTGCTCGACGGCCTCCAGCGTCTCGGTGACCGGCAGGTCCTCCAGCAGCGTCACCAGGTGCACGGCGGTGAGCGGCGAGTGCAGGAGCTTCACGACGCCCGCGGCCTGGCTGTGGATCGGACCGACCTTCGCGAGGTCGGCCATCGCCTTGGTGACGTCGAGGAAGCTGACGACGCGGCCGGTGGGCGGGGCGTCGAGCACCACGGCGTCGTAGACGGGCCGCCCACCCGGGTCTTTGCGGGTGACGCACTCCTTGGCCTTGCCGGTGAGCAGCACGTCGCGCAGCCCGGGTGCCAGCGTGGTGGCGAACTCGACGGCGCCCATCCGCCGCAGCGTGCGCCCGGCCATCCCGAGCCGGTAGAACAGCTCGAAGTACTCCAGCAGCGCCGCCTCGGCGTCGACGGCCAGTGCGCGCACCTCCCCGCCGCCCGGTGCCACCGCGATGCGGCGCTCCTCGTAGGGCAGCGGCGCGGTGTCGAACAGCTGGGCGATGCCCTGGCGGCCCTCCACCTCGATCAGCAGGGTGCGCCTCCCGCCGGTGGCCAGCGCCAGCGCCAGCGCGGCCGCCACCGTCGTCTTGCCCGTGCCGCCCTTGCCGGTGACCACGTGCAGCCGCGCCTGCGCGAGCTCGTCGGGCCACGCCGTCGTCGTCATGTCCGCCAGGTTACGAGCAGGTGCGCCGCCCGGCCGCCCGATCGTGGTGAGGCGCCGGCTACAGTCGCCCCATGAGTTCCCCCGCAGCGACCAGGTGGGAATACCTCACCGCCCCCGTCCTGATCCACAACACCCAGGCCATCCTCAACAACTTCGGCCGCGACGGTTGGGAGCTGGTGCAGGTCACGACCGGCGCCTCCGCCGAGCAGCTGGTGGCGTGGTTCAAACGCCCGGTGCAGTCGTGACCGCCCCCAGCGCCCGACTGCGCGAGCTGGGCGTCGAGCTGCCCGCCGTGGCGTCGCCCGCCGGGGCGTACATCCCGGCGCGGCGCAGCGGCACGCTGGTCTTCACCGCGGG
>JAKDLE010000427.1 GCA_030453005.1 Pseudonocardia sp.
CGGGCGGCTGGATGTCGGTGATCAGCCCCCACTCGAACCGCGTGCGCATCCGGTCCTCGAGGGTCTCCAGTCGCTTGGGCGGCCGGTCGGAGGACACGACGATCTGCTTGTTCGCGTTGTGCAGGGTGTTGAAGGTGTGGAAGAACTCCTCCTGGGTGCCCTCCTTGCCCTCCAGGAACTGGATGTCGTCCACCAGCAGCACGTCGACGTCGCGGTAGCGGCGCTGGAACGCCACCTTGCGGTCGTCGCGCAGGGAGTTGATGAAGTCGTTGGTGAACTCCTCGGTGGACACGTAGCGCACGCGCATCCCGGGGAACAGCCGCTGTGCGTAGTGCCCGACGGCGTGCAGCAGGTGGGTCTTGCCCAGACCGGAGTCGCCCCAGATGAACAGCGGGTTGTACGCGCGCGCAGGCTGCTCGGCCACCGCGACCGCGGCGGCGTGGCTGAAGCGGTTGGAGGCCCCGATGACGAAGGTGTCGAAGATGTACTTCTCGTTGAGCCGCGACTGCGTGCGCGGCGCGGGCGGCTGCTCCCCGGCGGGCTTGACGGCGTAGGTGGGCCACACGTCCGCCCGGCCCTCACCGATGCGCCCGTCGGGCATCCGGCCGTCGGACAGGCGCGGGTCGGCCAGCCTCGGATCCGGTGGCCGGGCGTCGGGGAAGCCGTCGCCGTCCGGGGACGGGCGCTCGGCGTACGTGTGGTCGGTGGGCAGGCCGCGGCGGGAGTCGTCGGCGGTCGCGAGGGAGCGGTGGTCCTGCTGCTGCGGGAGCGGGCCGGTGTCGCCGCCCCGTGCGGCCGCGCGCGACGAGGGGGGGCCGGGGTCGGCGGCGGGGCCGCGGCCGGGCGGATCGGGGACCTCGGTGCCACCGGAGGCCGCCGACGCGTCCACGACCACGGCGAGGTTCACGGTGACGCCGAGGTGGCGGCCGAGCGCGTCGCTGATGGGCTGACGCAGGACGCGCTCGATCGCGTTCTTCGCGAACTCACTGGGTGCGGCGAGCAGCGCGGTGCCGTCGATGAGGCCCAGCGGACGGGTGAGGCGGAGGAAGGCGCGCTGTTGCGAGGAGAGGGCCTGGGTGGCGTTCGGCCCCCCTGCGGCACCGGAGAGGTCGGCGATGACGCGGTTCCAGACCTGGCCGAGATCGCCTGGCTGCTCGCCCACCGGGCCCCCTTCCGGTCATCGATCCGGGTTGTGCCGGGCCGATCTGTACGGGCGGCCCTTCAGGCATCCCCAGAGTTGTCCACACCTGTGTGCAGCACCGTACGCGGGCCTGCGGATGCGAGATCCCGCGGACCCGGGACGTGCGACGCGGATGCGACCGATCCCCCCCGGATCGAACTGTGAGGGGGCACGCTAACAACACCGCCGGTCCGCCACAAGACGTGGCTGGCGGCCGGGGCCGGGGTGGTTTGACCCTCCCGGAAGCTGCTGCGTACCCTCTAACCAGGAGTACTGCGGTCTGTTGCGGCAATCACAGCAGCATCCATCACCACAGCAGCATCCTTCAGACACCACCGTTCCGAGATACCCAGCGGACGGCAGGGTTGCGTCGCCGGCGTTCCCGGCTTCCGGGCCCGGGCCGTCGACCAGGAGAGCCGACCGTGAGCAAGGGCAAGCGTACTTTCCAGCCGAACAACCGCCGACGCGCGCGTACGCACGGTTTCCGGCTGCGTATGCGTACCCGGGCCGGGCGCGCCATCATCGCGGCCCGACGTGTCAAGGGCCGCGACCGGCTCTCGGCCTGACCCGGCGCCGCCGGTGCTCCCGGCCGGCTCGCGGATCACGAGGTCGGACGAGTTCGCCTCCGTCATCCGACGGGGGCGGCGCAGCGGCAGGCCCCGGATGGTCGTTCATCTACAGATCATGAGTGACGTCGAGTCCACCCCGCGGGCCGGTCTGGTCGTGAGCCGGTCGGTCGGTGGTTCGGTGGTGCGTCACCGGGTCGCGCGTCGCCTCCGTCACCTGCTCGCTTCCCGGCTGTCGGCACTCCCGCCCGGAGCGAGGGTGGTCGTGCGCGCCCTCCCCCCGTCGGCCGCGGCCGGCTCCGCGGAGCTCGGGCACGACCTCGACGCAGCCCTGCGCGGGGCCCTGCGGAAGGTGTCGGGGCGTAAGCTGCCGGGTGGCACTCAATGAGTGCGTCGCCCGCGGCCCGCCCGTTGATCGCCGTTCTGCGCGGCTACCAGACCTACGTCTCCCCCGCGTTCCCTCCCGTGTGCCGGTTCCACCCCACCTGCAGCAGTTATGCGGTGGAGGCGCTGCAGGTACACGGCGCGGTCCGCGGAACCTGGCTCACGTTCCGGCGCCTGCTGAAGTGCGCGCCGTGGCACCCTGGCGGTATCGACCCGGTTCCGGCCCGACGGCCCCACCGCGCCTGCCGGCGCCAGAGGCACTTTTCCGAGGAGCAAGCGCCGTGCTGAACTTCATCTACTACCCGGTCTCGTTCATCCTCTGGGTCTGGCACAAGGCATTCGGCTTCCTGCTCGGGCCCGACAACGGCATCGCCTGGGCGCTGTCGGTGCTGTTCCTCGTCTTCACCCTGCGCGCGATCCTGTACAAGCCGTTCGTCGGCCAGGTGCGCTCCATGCGCAAGATGCAGGAGTTCCAGCCGGAGATCGCGAAGCTCCGCAAGAAGTACGCGAACGACCGGCAGAAGCAGGCCGAGGAGATGCAGAAGCTGCAGAAGGACCACGGGGTCAACCCGCTGGCCGGCTGCCTCCCGGTGCTCGTGCAGGTGCCGGTGTTCATCGGCCTGTTCCAGGTGCTGCGCAACTTCAGCTACCTCAACGCCGACGGCTCGATCCGCACCGAGAACTACTTCTTCGACCAGGAGGAGGTCCGCTCGTTCCTCGCGGCCGACTTCTTCGGCGCGAAGCTGGGTGCGGTGCTGGTGCAGGGTGAGGAGGCTTTGCAGGCGGCAGGCACCTCACTCGTCCAGATGCTCGTCGTGATGATCCCGTTGATGATCATGGCGGGCATTTTCACCCACATCACCGCGCGGCACTCGGTGGCCCGGCAGACCGCCGTACAGGGCGAGAACCCGCAGACCGCGATCATGAACAAGCTGATGCTCTACCTCTTCCCGATCGGCGTCGTCGTCGGTGCGCCGTTCCTGCCGCTCGCGGTGCTGCTCTACTGGGTGGCCAACAACCTGTGGACGCTCGGCCAGCAGTACGTCGTCTACAAGCGCATCGACGTCGAGGAGACCGCGAAACGCGACGAGACGGCGGCCGTCCGCCAGGCACGCGCGCCGAAGCCGGGTCAGAAGCCCGTGCGACCGGAGCCGCCTGCCGCCGAGGCGCCCACGAAAACCCCGGGCGCGAAGCCGGTCATGCGTAAGGCCAAGTCCGGCGGCCCGGCCGTCAACGGGTCGACGAACGGCCGCTCCGCCAACGGCTCTCCGACGAACGGCTCCCCGACGAACGGCTCCCCGACGAACGGCTCCCCGACGAGGAACGCGACGCCGTCCGGTGATTCCGCGGGCAGCGCCGCGGGCGATGAGGCCGGTACGGGCGGCAACGGTTCGAGCGTCGCGGGCGACAAGGTCGCCGGGGGCGCGCGCCGCAGCGGTGGCGGCTCCCGCCCGCCCGCGCGGCGCAGCCGGAAGCGCCGCTGACCAACGCGACCACCGGTGGGCGCCCGCGACGGCGGCCACTGCGGCGGTGCCCGGATCTTTTCGGGTGCCGCCGGCCCATCTCGGAGAGGAGACGCAGTGTCCCAGACTGCCCAGGACGGGTCCCAGACCGATCAGGACGGGTCCCAGACCGATCAGGACGGCCCCACGGCCGGACAGGACGGCCCCACGACCGGACAGGACGGCCCCACGACCGGACAGGACGGCACGGACGAGGCCGCCGCGGCCGCCCCCGCTGCGGCCGTCACCGCGGAGGACCAGCTCGTCCGCGAGGGCGACATCGCCGGGGACTACCTGGAGCGAC
>JAKDLE010000428.1 GCA_030453005.1 Pseudonocardia sp.
CCCGGCCGGCGCCACCGGACCTCGGCGTGCTGCTCGCCGGGGCGGTCACGCTCGCGTCCGGCCGGCGCTACGCCGTCCCGCTGGTGGCCATCGCGATCGGGCTGTTCATACTCCCGCGCGCCTGGGCCCGCGCCCGCTGCACCGTGCTCAGCCGGTGACAGCTCGCACGGCTGTCACCACCCCGTGCACCTCGCGCGCGGGCCGCGCGTGGACCGTGCGCGACGTGCGGTGCTCACGAGGTGTTCGCGACGACACCAACCCACGACCGGAACGCGCGCGGCCGGGGCTCCGTGCCCGGTGCCCCGGCCGCGTCTGCGATGCCGGCGTCGGTCAGTGGATGTGGGTGGTCGCTGCGTTGCCGATGACGTCGAACGACGTCTGGGGTGTGCCGTCGGTGAACGCGAACGGGACGCTGCGGTTCGGGAGCAGCTCCATGTCCTGCGTGAACGGACGCCAGCCGCCCGCGTAGTACGACTTCGCGGCGGCCGAGTCCGAGTGGACCGGTCCGGTCCGGAACGTGACCGTGGTCGGCCCGGTGTCGGCGATCCCGACGTCATCCTTCTGCTCGCGGGTGCCCTGGTAGGTCATCGCGAACGAGTAGCTGCCGGGCAGCATCTGCACCGTGGTCGATCCGCCTGCGGTGGGGCCGAGATTGTGCCACCTGCCCGCGTAGTACGACGGCTGCCCGCCGTCGGCGATCAGCGCGTTCGCGCTGTCTCGCAGCTCCACGGTCACCGCCTCGGTCTGGAAGGCGTAGACCTCGGCCTGCCCCGGACCGATCTGCGTGCGGGTGCCGTTGTAGACCATGCCCACCGAGATGTGGTTGCCGCTCCCGTCGTAGACGGCGCAGGCGCGGCCCCGGTCGTTGGTGGTGCCGAGCGGCTTCCAGCCACCGACGTACGCCTGGGCCTCCCCGCCGGCCAACGACTGGCCGTTGCTGTCGACCAGGGTCGCCTTCACGATCGACTTGACCAGGTGGTCGCCGGCCGCGATCGGGATCTCGACGGCGCAGTCGGTCTGGTTGTCGGGGTAGAACGTCCTGGTCCCGGGCAGGAACTGCTCGGTCGGCTTGTTGAACGCGTGCCAGCCCCGGTAGTAGTAGCCGACCCCGCCGCTGTAGTTCACGGTGAGCGCGCCGGTCTGGAACACCACGTCGCTTCCCGGGCTCTCGACCACCTGGCGGTTCTGCTGCTGACGGCTGTTGTTGTAGGTCATCTCGAACGAGTAGCTGCCCGGGAACATCTCCTGGGTGACCTGCCCGCCGGAGGTGGTGCCCGAACCGACCGGATGCCAGCCGCGGGCGTAGTAGGCCACGTGCGTGCCGGCGTCCAGAGCGGTGCCGTCGGCGTCCACGAGCTTCACGGTGGCCAGCGCAGTGCGGAACGTGTAGTTCGAGGCGGTCAGCTCCGGGTACGACTGCTGGTCACGCGTGCCCTCGTGCTCCATCGCGATGCTCAGGTAGCGCTGGCTGACGTCGGCGGGCAACTCGACGGCCAGGTGTCCCTGGGCGTCGGTCGCGCCGGGCACGTTGTGCCAGCCTCGGCTGTAGTACGACGCGGTGCCACCGGACAGCGGGGCGCCGGTGGAGTCGAGCATGGTCAACGTCACCGTCTCCGGTGGCGCGGCCGCCGCGGGCGCCGCGACCGTCACCAAACCAACGATCATCACCCCCGCGCCGAGCATCGCGCCCGCGGCCATCCGGCCGCGCCTGCCCATCCCCGCGGCGGAACGCCCGCGCGTTGCGAGGAATCGACGTAAGCTGTGCACTCTCGGTCTCCTGTCCATGATTTCGTCACCAGGAACCGAGTCGGCCCCGCCCGTCCGACTCCCGGCGCTGTCGTCGACCACCGCGCCTGCCGCACTCGAAACCCGTGGCCGCCGCGATCGGGTTGTCGTCACCCGTCAGCGTGTCGGCTGGTTGTGCGCGGGTGTTACAACACCGCACGAGATCCGGGTGCGGGTCGCGCGGACGGCCGACGGTGGGGGCAACGTCTCACTCCGCAGCGAGGCCTCCCGTGCCGCGGACCGCGGCACCCCCCGCGACCGAGGGGCCGACCATGAGCAGCCGAGACGTCGAGACCAGCCCGCTCGCGACCTGGTCCGAACGACTCGCCCGGCGCGTCGCCCCGGACGAGATCGACCTCGCGCCGGACCTCGCTGTGGCCTACGCGACCGGTGGAGCCGACCGTCGCGCACTCTTCGACGGCCCCCGCGCCGACCCAGGGGCGTTCGGGGCGGGCGCCGCGATGTTCCTGCCGGTGGTGTTCGACGCGTTGGCGGCGTCCTACACCGTGGTCAAGGGCTTCCTCGGTGATCCGGCGGTCGGCTCGCTGCTCGCCACGGCGAGCCTGGTCGCGGCGGTGCGGTCGCGACGGGCGGGTACCGGCGCGCCACGGACGAACCCGCCCGGCGAGGACGCGGAGGTCGCCCGTCGGGCGGACGCGGCTGTCGAGGAGGTCCGCTCGCAGCTCGAGGCGAAGGGCGCCCCGTCCGACCTGGCGGCCGACGCGGCGGTCTCCGCGGTGGGGGTGTTGGCCGAGGACCCCGCGGGCGCGATGCTGTTCCTCGACGACCTCGCCCGTCCCCCGCTGCCATGACGGCGTCGACGACGCGCACGGCCCGGGCACCTGCGGCACTGCCGCCGTGGCCGCTGCTCTGGCTCGTTGTCTACGCGGTGAGCCTGCCCGCCTCGGTGGTCGCGTGGCAGGCGTCGATGTCCGACCTCACCGAGGCCGGGTGCGTTCAGCGGGGACGTGCTGGACTCGCCGTCTTTCGTCCTGCTGCTACTGCCGGCGGTCGTGCTGACCGTCGGCCTGCTCGCGGTCGCCCTGCCCCGAGCCCGCGCGGCCTACGTCGAGCGGCGGTTCGGGCTCACCCGACCGGACCGGCCGATCCTCACCGAGATCGAGCGGTTCCTGGCCGAGCACGGGGCGCAGGTCGAGGTCCAGTAGGGCGTCTTGATCGCCGGAAATGGTGCCAGCGCGACAAACCTGACGCTCTGGCACCACTCTTGGCGATCTGACCGGGTGACCGAACCGGGACGGGCCGGCACCCGAACGTCCGGTCGATGACGGAGCGATTCGTGACTGTGGGAGACGTCGAGCTCTGCTACGAGTCCCTCGGCGACCCCGAGCACCCCACCGTCCTGCTGATCATGGGTCTGAACCTGACGATGGACTGGTGGCGCGACGACTTCTGTTCGGGCCTGACCGCCCGCGGATTCCACGTCGTGCGCTTCGACAACCGCGACGTCGGTCGCTCCACCCACGTCCACGGCCCCGGCATCACCGCCTGGGGGTTCCTGCGCCGCCGCGCCAGCCCCGTCTACACCCTCGCGGACATGGCCGACGACGCCGCCGGGCTCATCGCCCACGTCGACCCGCGGGGGGCGCACGTGGTGGGGGCGTCGCTGGGGTCGATGGTGGCCCAGGAGGTGGCGATCCGGCACCCGCGGCTCACCCGCTCGCTCGTCTCGATCATGGGACGGCCCGGGGACGGACGCACCGGCCGCGTCTCCTGGCGACGCGTCCCCGACTTCCTCCGCCCGCCCGCCGCCGACCCCGTCGAGGGGATGGTGGCGGCGTTCCGACGCATCGGTTCGGCGGGCCGCACGGCGCAGGACGACGAGGACGTGCGCGTGACGATGCGCCGCTCCCTGCGCCGGGAGACCGGCGAGGGCAGCAGCCGCCAGCTCGCGGCCTGCGTCGGCGAGCGCGACCGCACCGCCGACCTGGGCGCACTCGGGATGCCTGCGCTGGTCGTCCACGGCGGGCGCGACCGCGTGATCGTGGCATCGGGCGGGCGGGCCACCGCGGCCGCGATCCCGGGCGCGGAGCTGCTGGAGGTGCCCGAGATGGGCCACGACCTGGCCCGCTGGGTGTGGCCCACCGTGATCGACGGCATCGCCCGTACCGCGGCGCGCGCCGCCGCT
>JAKDLE010000429.1 GCA_030453005.1 Pseudonocardia sp.
AGGGCCGCCGCCGGCCCGGCGGCGACGTCGGCGAGCAGCTGCGCGTCGCCCGGTTCCCGCAGCAGCGCGCGGTAGCGGCGCATCGACGCGGGTGCGGTGTCGCGACGCAGGATGTGGGTGAGGTCGGGCACGCGGCGGATCTCCGCGCCCGGCGACAGCTCCGCGACGACGTCGAGGTCCTCCGGCGGAACCTGCAGGTCCTTCCCCCCGGTCACGGCGAGCACCCGGCCCCGCAGCGCGGCGAGGTCGGGGCGCGGGTCGTGCGCCATGAACTCCCGGTGCAACCGCGCGTAGACCTGCACCCTACCGACCCGGGCGATGTCGGTGGTGGTGGCGAGGATCCTGCGGGCGTTGCGGGCCTGCTGCGCGGACAGGTCGGTGCGCAGCACCCGAAGCAGCAGCCGGACCGGGGTCGGTAGGTCGCCCGCCAGCTGCGCCGCCTGCCACCGCAGCACGTCGGCGCCGGGTCGTGCGGTCGGAGCCAGCAGTACGACGGCGGCCGGATCCTCGCGGGCCCCGAGCGCGGCGGCGTGCAGCGCGCCCTCGCTGTGGCCGACCACCGCGGCCGCGTCGGCGCGCACCGCCGGGTGCTCCCGCAGGCCGCGCAGGGCCGCCGCCGCGTCGTCGCGGTTCTGCCTGAACCCGACGGCCCGCCAGTCGCCGCCCCCGGTCGCGCCGACGCCGCGACGGTCGTAGCGCACGGACGCCACGCCGTGCGCGGCGAGCGCGCGGGCGAGCGGGCGGCCGAGCCCGAGCCGCATGCGGCGCCCGGCGTCGGAGTCCCGGTCGAGCGGCCCGGATCCACCCAGCAGCAGCGCAGCCGGGAACGGGCCGTCCCCGGTCGGGAGCGTGAGTGTGCCGGTCAGGCCCAGGCCGTCGGGCGCGGGCAGCACCAGCTCCTGTTCACTCGGCGTACCGGTGCTCATCGCAGGGCGGCGGCCACCGCCGCCGCGTCGGGTGTGCTCACCACGATCTCGCGGTAGCGCGCTCCGGCCAGGACGATCCGCACGGCAGTCCGTCTGCCTGCCACCACGGCGAAGACGCGCCCGCCGGCCCGACGCCAGGTGCCGATCTTCGTCAGCCCCGGGACGTGCAGGCCGGGTGCGCGGAAGCCCCGCACGGCGGCGAGCGCGTCACCTGCCGCCACCTGCTCGACCGCTCGTACGGCGTCGCGGGGTACCCGCACGTCGCCGCGCAGGGCGGCCACCTTCTCCAGCCGGGTCAGCCGCACCACCACGTCGGTCGCGTCGATCCGGATCTCCGCCATCTCGCACCCCCTTATGTTCTCGACTATGAGAACAGTATCAGACATGAGAAGGTACGGCCCATGAGCACCGCCGACCTGTTGCTGCACCCCGTGCGCCTGCGCGTCCTGCAGGCCCTGCTCGACGGGCGCACGATGACCACCGGGCAGCTCCGCGACGACCTGGCGGACGTGCCCTCGGCGACGCTGTACCGACACGTCGCGACGCTGGCCGAGGCCGGCGTGCTCGAGGTCGTCACCGAGCAGCGCGTGCGGGGGGCGGTGGAGCGCACCTACCGGCTCCAGCTGGCCCGCGCCTCCGTCGACGCCGACGCCCTCGCGGCCATGACGCCCGAGGACCACGCCCGGGCGTTCACCGCGTTCGTCGCCGGGCTGCTGGCGGACTTCGACCGCTACCTGGCAGGCGGCCACGTCGATCCGCTCGCCGACCAGGTCTCCTTCCGGCAGGTGGCGCTGTGGCTCACCGACGAGGAGACCGCCGAACTGCTCGCCGAGGTCCGCGCGGCGATCGCGGCGCACACCGACCTCGGGCCGGGGGACGGCCGCCGCCACCGTCTGTTGACCACGGTGCTGCTGCCCCGGTCCGGGGGGCGGTGACCGGCCCCTGCCCGTACGGGCAGGGGCCGCGTGCTCGATCGTTGCGGCCCCATTTGCTCGATTTATGTCAATGAGACGTTGACGTCAGCGGATCGACAATCGTTCGCTAGATCCGCTCGGGGGCGACACCGAGCGCGGCGAGGGCATCACGCTGCGCGGTGAGGTCCCGGTCGTCGGTGGACACCCGCGCGTAGCCGATCTTCAGTCCGGCCACCGGCACAGTGTGCCGTATAACCCCCCTTCACCGGTAGCTATCACCGAACCACCTTTACGGCCCTCGCCGACCTCGCGCTTCTCGTGCTGCGTGGCTGACCGGCGGGAGTGCCGGCGGGGGGTTCCGCTATCGGGACGGGCGCTTCACGCTCTTGGCAGGCGCCGGCAAGCCTCCTGCGCCGTTCGAGTCAGGCGCGACGTGCGGCGATGGCCGCGTACTCCCGGTCCGGTCGCTCGGCAACCGGGTGCTGCAGGCGCTCCGCCTCAGCGAAGCCCGCCTCCGCCAGCAGCTCCGCGAAGACATCAACGGGCCAGCGGAAAGCGGTGATGACCTTGTGATCGAACTCGGAGACGCCACTGTCGCTGTCGAAGAAGCCGACGACGAGCATGCCGGAGGGGACGAGTAGCTGCCGGAACACCGAGAGCACCCGACTGAGCTCCGGCGGCGGCAGGTGGATCGTCGAGTACCAGGCGAGGATTCCGGCTACGGAGTGCTCAGCGACATTCAGCTCGGTCATGGAACCGAGCTGGAACCGGCTGCCCACATGCGTCGCCTGGGCATGTGCAATGAACTCGGGGACCACATCCACGCCGGTGACGTCGGCGCCCAGAGCGTGCAGGTAGGCGGTCCAGTGACCGGGACCGCAGCCGAGATCGAGCACAGGCCCCGCAAGGCCGACCAAGTGCCGCCGGACCAGGGCGGTGTCGTCCTCATGGTCCTGCCACCCGCCGTCGAAGAGGCTGATGTACTGCTCGGACGCGACCGAGTAGGCGTTCCGCACGGACTCCAGGCTCATTGCTGCAGGGTAGGGAGCCGGTACCGGCGGTTCCTCCGCCGGGACATCGTCACCGGACCCGGTCGAGTCGCCGGCGGCTCGTTGACCGCCGACTACGACGGGTCGCTCATGTGACCGACACGGTCCCGCCAGCCGCGGCTTGCGACATCGCCGATGTGTCCGCCGGGCGTCAGCTTGCGGTGATCGGTGCTCAGTCGACCCACGTCACGCTGACGACGATCACGCGGCGTTGCTCGTCGAGGATGAGGTAGACGGCGATGTCCTCGGAGCCAGGTCCGAAGAGCATCTTGCGCATGTTGGCGTCCGGCTTGTCCTGTCGGTAGGCGGGCGCGTCCCACGGGGTCAGCTCCATGAACCCGATCAGCTCGGCGTAGGAAGCCAACGCGGCGACGGGCATCCCGTCCACGTAGTCCCGTACCTCGGGCAGGATGTCGTAGGAGTACACCCGATCAGCGGCTCAGCCTCGCGCTGATCTCCGCCTTGTGCAGGTGGCCCGAGATCACGGGCACGGTCTGCCCGCGCTGGAGCCGGTCGACCGCATCGAGCATCCGCAGGTGCGCCTCGGGGCCCTGCCGGCGGGCGAGTTCGGCGAGTTCGCGGTAGACGTCGAGCACCTTGAGGACCTCGGTCAGATCCAGCGTTGTGGCTGACTCGGTCATCGCCTGCTGGTAGTCGTGCTCGAACTCGGCGCGTTCGGAGCCGACCAGGGCGTCGCGGATGGCGCGGGGGGTGTGCGCCGACAGCAGGGCCGGCCTCGGCTCGGCCTCGGGCGGGATCGCGGCGGGTCTGGCCATGTCGACATCGTAGTCGTCGGGCCTTCGTGGAGGCCAAGATCACGAGAAGTGTCCGGTTTGCGGATCCCTCTGTGGCCCGGGGGAATCCGGCTACGGAACGTCAAGCGCGGTCGCGAATGCTTGATCGGCGACATGGGCCGGGCTGCACGTCGTCGACGTAGGGTGTCGCACGATGATCCGTGAGAGACGCCCGGAAGACCTCGACCGGCTGTGCGCCATCGTGGCGGCCCTGGAGGTTCCCGCCGATGT
>JAKDLE010000430.1 GCA_030453005.1 Pseudonocardia sp.
GACGCTATGCCCGGCGACAGGAGTCGTGGTGGCGGGCCCGACCCGCGCGTGCAGTGGCTCGACGCCGCCGGGGTCGGGCTGCGGGAGGCGGCGCTGGAGCTGGCCGCGCGTCCGACACAATGGACCCCATGAACCTGCCTTTCACCAAGGGCCACGGCACGGAAAACGACTTCGTGCTCATCCCCGACCTCGACGGCGAGCTCGACCTCACCCCCGCACAGGTCGCGCTGCTCGCTGACCGCCAGGCCGGCGTCGGCGGCGTACTTCGCGTCGTGCTCCGACACGCGCGCGGCGGCCGAGGCCGGCATCGCCCGCCTCGTCGGACAGCGTGATGCCGACGACCTCCTGCGGCAGGCCGAGCAGTTCGTGGGCATCGTCACCGTGCGGGTCCCCCTGCGCTGATCCCCCTGCGCTGATCCACCTGCGCCGATCAGCGAGTGGGGGGAGGCGGGGTGGTGACGCGGGGACGTCGCTCGCTGCGCAGCACCCGCCCGAGCAACGTGGTGAACACGGCTGAGACCTCGCGGGCGCCCGGGGTGTCCCAGCGCTGGATCGGCACGCAGGCGCCCTGCGCCTGCTGGATCGCGGAGCGGTCCGGGAGTACCCCGCTGAGCACGAGCGGCCCGAACAGCTCCCGCAGCTCCGCCACCCGGAACTCGTGCTCGGCGTTGCGCGGCCGTACCCGGTTGATCAGCACACCGAGGGGTTGGAGGTCCGGATTGCCGCGCTGCCGCTCGGTCTGCACGGCGTCGAAGGCGCGCTGCACGCCGGACACCGCGAACATCGTCGGGTCGGTCACCAGCACCGCGCGGTGGGCGGCGGCCAGTGCGCTGCGCGTGAGCTGGCCCAGCGACGGCGGACAGTCGATCACCACGAGCCGGTACGGGCCGAGGTCGCCCGCCCCGTCCTGGTCGCGGTCCTCGTGGTCCTCGCCGTCGGCCGCGTCGAGGACGGACAGCCTGCTCAACGCGCGGGTGAGCCTGCTGAGCTGTTTCGCGCCGGGATCGGGATGGTTGTGCCGCTCGGTCTGCTCCGCCCCCACCAGCACGTCGAGTCCCTCGCCCCAGCCGCTGGGAGCGATGGCGCGCCGCAGCACCGCGCGGCGCGGCTCGTCGAGCACCTCCGCCACGGTGGCCGCCGTCGGGCCTACGTCGAGCGCGATCGTGGCGTTGGCCTGCGGATCGAGGTCGACGACCAGGGTGCGCACACCGTGCTGCTGCGCCGCCCCGGCGAGCCCGAGCGCCACGGTGGTCTTCCCCACTCCACCCTTGAGACTCAACGAGGCCACCACCTGCACGTCGATCAACCTACCCTCCACACCTAAGCTGCCGCTGTGAGGCTGAGGTCATGAGTGCCGTCCCCGACCCGACCGGTCCGGTGTCGTCCGGCCCGGTGCATCGGGCGTTGTCCGTCGAGGTCGCCCGGGCGCAGGCCCGGGGCCGTTCGGTACCGAGGGTCCTCGACGTCGGGGGCGGGAGCGGCGCCTGGGCGGTGGCACTGGCCGGTCTGGGATGTGCGGTCACCGTGGTCGACAACAGCCCCGACGCGCTCGCCGCACTGCACCGCCGCGCCCGGGAGGCGGGGGTGCACGAGTGGGTCACGCCCGTGCAGGGCGACGTCGACGCGCTCGCCGAGGTCGCGCCGTCCGGCGGTGCCGACCTGGTGCTCGGGCACGGCCTCCTGGAGGTCGTCGACGATGTCGCGCACGCCGTCCGGGCCATGGCGTCGGCCGCCGCGCCGGGCGGCGCGGTGTCGGTGCTGGTGGCGGGTCGGCACGCGGCGGTGCTCAGCCGCACGCTGGCGGGGCGGCTCACCGAGGCGCGCGCCCTGCTCACCGACGCCCACGGGGGCTGGGGTCCCGACGACCCGCTGCGCAGGCGACTCGACGCCGCCGGGCTGCGAGCGCTGCTGGACGGGGTAGGCCTGGGGGTGGAGCTGCTCCAGGGCGACGGTGTGCTGGAGGGGTGGGTGCCCGGTGTCGTGCGCGACGGCGGCCCGGCGGCGACCACGGCACTGGCCGAGCTCGAGTCCCTCGCCGCGTCGGAGCCCGCACTGCTCGACGTCGCGGGCCGGCTGCACGCTCTCGCCCGCCGACCACCGACGTGAGCGAGCACGCGACCTCGTCGTCACACCCCGCGCGAATCCCCAGGCTGTCGGGTGTGCCGCCGGTGCGGCGAGTGGTCGAACCGGTGCGACGCGTGGTCGGTGGTCACCCGGTCGGGTCGAGATCCCGCGCCGCAGGCGCATCGGAGGCACCCGCTTGACGAGTTCGGCTGGTGGCCGGGGCTCCATACTCGTATCCTCGGCTTCAGGACGCCCAGACCGGGCATTCGTCGCGTCGTTCCGGCACTGTGGAAGATGACCGACAAGCACACGTAGTGCCGGAGGCGATGAAATGCCCCTCTCCGAGCACGAGCAGCGACTGCTCGAACAGATCGAGCGCGCTCTCTACGCCGAGGACCCCAAGTTCGCATCCACCGTGCGCGGTGGTCGGATGCGCAAACCCACGCGCCGCCGGCGCGTGCAGGGCGTAGCCCTGTTCGTACTCGGCGTCGTCATGCTCGTCACGGGAATCGCGCTGACGAGCCTGAACCAGGCCAACCTGTTCCTGCTGATCAGCGGAGGCGGGTTCCTGCTGATGCTCGGCGGCGCGGTGCTCGCCGTCACCTCGGTGGGCGGCGGCGCAGGAGCGCAGGCGGAGACCACCGGCGCGGACGCCGAAGCCGACAAGAACCGCTTCACCGGCCGGATGGAAGAGCGGTTCCGGCGCCGGTTCGAACAGGAGTAGCCAGGCAGCACGTCGACGCGCGCCGCGGGTCCCGGGAATCAGCCCCGGGAGGCCGCGGCGTCGTCGTGTGCGGCTGTGTCGTCGTGCGCGGCTGGGTCATGTCCGGCTGTGTTGCCGCGGCGGTGGAGCACGGGGGAGCGGTTCACGACGGAGCGGGGGAGCAGTCGGGCCCGCACGGTCAACGCGGTGCCGGAGGCGATGCCGCTCCGCACGGCCTGCACCGGGGCCCCGAGCACGTGTGGTGCCGGATGCCGGTCGCCGAACCAGCTCGACTCCACCGCCGAGACCACCTCCCGCAGAGCGTTCTGGGTGTCGAGGTCCAGCCGGTGCTCACGCACCAGCCGCCGGGCCGCGCCGCGCACGGTGTCGGTCGGCGGAGTGGGCGAGCCCCGGTCGGCGGACTCGGCCAGCAGCTCCTCCCATGCGGCGCCGGCCGCCGCGGGACCGCCTCCCACGGCCGCGGCCAGCCGGGTCCGTCGGGTGTGCCGCCTCAGCAGCGTGGGAGCCAGCCCGACCACCGGGACGAGCAGGAGCAGGGCGAACGGCCACAGCGGTGCCCCCGCTCCGCCCGCAGGCGGTGCGGCCGGTGCCGTCCCGGGCTGCTCCTGTGGCGCGGGATCGGCGGAGGGTGCGGCCGGGGGCGGCAGGGGCGCCGCGGCGTCCGGCCCGACGGGCGTCCCGCCTCCCGCCGCCTCGCTGAGCGCCTGCTCGACGTAGGGCGGGACGATCGCCCGCCCGTCGGTCAGTGGGGTCGGGTCGAAGGTCGTCCAACCGATGCCGGGGAACCACGCCTCCACCCACGCGTGGGCGTCAGCGGTGCTGATACTGCGGTAGTCGGCCGTGGCGACGCCCGCGGTGAACCCGACGGCCACCCGCGACGGCACCCCCACGGTCCGGAGCATGACGGCCATCGCCGAGGCGAACTGCTCGCAGTAGCCGACCCGTCCGACGGTGAGGAACTCCACCAGCGCGTCGTCGCCTGCGGGGGGAGCGGTGGCCAGGTCGTAGGTGAACACGCTGTCCGGGCCGGTGAAGTACTGCTGCAGGGCCATGGCGCGGTCGAAGTCGTCGTCGGCGCCCGCCGTGACCTCCGCGGCGATCTCGGCGATCCGTCGCTCGTG
>JAKDLE010000431.1 GCA_030453005.1 Pseudonocardia sp.
TGCCGCTGCCGTGATCGTCTAGGAGCGCTGACGTGCCGGATCCTCGACGATGGCCGTGCCGTCGCCGAGGCCTCCAGCGGTCCGGACGGCACCGTCACCTGCCAGGAGAACGTGCAGGGCGAGTAATCGCCTGGCTACGCAACGGCAAGGCCGCGCATCGGCCGATCAGCCACATCCGCAGCGTTGAGGTCAGCCGGACGAGGGATGCCCGGCCCGCCGCCGTTCGTAGGCTTGAACCGGGGGATTCGAGCGAGGCGGCCGGTTCGGCGCTGGCTGTCACGTTTCACGTGGGCCGTTCGCGCGGTGGCGTCGGGCGAGAGTGCCGAGCCGGTCGATCGCGGCGGTACGGTCGGCTTCGTGGACGACGAACACGCTCGGCGGTCGCGCTCGTTCGGCACGGTCGCGGCCGCGTACGCTGCCCACCGGCCGGGATACGCCGTCGAGGCCGTGACGTGGGCCCTGCAGCCGGTGGCCGACACCGAGGCACCGCACCTGCTCGATCTGGGCGCGGGCACCGGGAAGCTCACCGAGCAGTTGGTCACGCGCCCCGGAGCGCGGGTCACCGCGGTGGAGCCCGACTCGGCCATGCTCGCCGAGCTGCGGGCCCGTCTGCCCACCGTCGACGCCCGGGACGGGGTCGCCGAGGCCCTACCGCTGCCGGACGGCTCCGTCGACGCCGTGCTCATCGGGCAGGCCTGGCACTGGTTCGACCCCGACCGGACGCTCGACGAGATCGTCCGGGTGCTGCGGCCGGGCGGCGTGCTCGTGGTCGTGCGCAACGACGAGGACCCCGACACGCGGCTGATGAACGACTTCCTCGACGTCGACGAGTTCTCGGTGCGCAACGTGCACCATCACGACGTGGTACGCCCCACCCACCACGCGCTCGACGCGCCTGCGGAGCGCAGATTCCCGAACCTGCACCCCACGACCGTCGAGTCGACCGTCGCGCGCATAGGCACGTTCTCCTGGATGGTCGCCGCGCCGCCTGCCGAGCGCACCGCGTTCGAGCGCCGCCTCCGCGCCTACCTCGACACCCGCGCCGACCCGGTGTCCGGCGCGTTCACACTGCGGCTGGTGACCACGGTCCTGCGGTCGGTCAGGTCGCGGTTCCGCAGGTAGGGGTAGCCCACGCGCATCCCGCGTCGGTGCGCGTCGGGAGTCAGCTCGCGTTGCGCAGGTAGGTCAGGCGCAGGCCGATCAGCGTCAGGTCCGGGACGTAGGCGGTGATCGTGTCCGAGACCCCGCGCATCAGCGGCGCGAGGCCGCCGGTGGCGAGGACCGTCACAGGGCCCGCCTTGGGGCCCAGCTCGGCGAGGATGCGTCGCACCAACCCGTCGACCTGCCCGGCGAAGCCGTAGAGGACCCCGGACTGCAGGCACTCCACCGTGTTCTTGCCGATCACCGAACGGGGCGCCACCAGCTCGACGGAACGCAGCGCGGCGGCGCGGCTGGCGAGGGCGTCCATCGAGATCTCGATACCCGGGGCCAGCGCTCCGCCGAGGAACTCGCCCTTCGCCGACACCACGTCGATGTTGGTCGAGGTACCGAAGTCGACCACCACACACGTCGTGTCGAACAGCCGGTGCGCGGCGAGGGTGTTCATCACGCGGTCGGCGCCCACCTCGCGCGGGTTGTCCACCAGCAGCGGCACCCCGGTGCGCACCCCCGGTCCGACGACGACGGCCGGGTCGCCGCGGCGCTCGATGAGCAGCCGCATCTCCCGCAGCAGGCTCGGCACCGTGGACAGGGCCGCCACGCCGACGACCTCGCTCGCGTACCGACCGAGCAGGGCACCGAACGCGACCTCCAGCTCGTCCGCGGTCATCCGTGGATCGGTGCGCATGCGCCAGTCCCGGACCAGCGGCGGGTGCACGTCGTCGGCCTCGTCCGGGTAGAGACCCAGCGCGATCTGCGTGTTGCCTGCGTCGACGCAGAGCAGCACCTCGGTCACACGTCGATCAGGGCCGCGCCGGACAGCAGCCCGGAGCCCTCCGGCGCGTGCGCGGGGTCGGTGCCCAGGTCGGCGACCCGGTTGCCGGCGTCGACGAACACCACCCGGGGGGCGTAGGCGGCCACCTCGGCCTCGTCGAGCTGCCCGTACGCGATGAGGATGACCAGGTCGCCGGGATGCACGAGGTGCGCCGCGGCACCGTTGATGCCGATGACGCCGCTGCCCCGCTCACCGGGTATCACGTAGGTCTCCAGCCGGGCGCCGTTGGTGACGTCGACGATCGCGACCTGCTCGCCCTCGAGCAGGCCTGCGGCGTCCATCAGGTCGCGGGCGACGGTGACCGAGCCGACGTAGTGCAGGGCGGCCTGGGTCACCGTCGCCCGGTGGATCTTGGAGGTCATCATCGTGCGGAGCATGGGCGTCCTCTACAGCTGGATCGGGATGTTGTCGATCAGGCGGGTGCCGCCCAGCCGGGCCGCGACGAGCAGCCGGGCCCGGCCCGCCTGCGGGTCGGGGCGCAGGTCCGGGTCGCGCAGCTCCAGGTAGTCGAGCTCCAGGGCCGGTTCCAGCGCGAGGACCGCCCGCGCCGCGTCGAGCACGGCGTCGGGGCCGTGCGCCGAGACCGAGGCACCCGCGCGCAGCGCCCGTTGCAGGACGGCGGCCCGCGGGCGGTCGGCGTCGGAGAGGTAGACGTTGCGGCTCGACAGGGCCAGGCCGTCGTCCTCGCGGACGGTGGGCACACCGACCACCGCCACCGGGAGGTGCAGGTCGCGCGCCATGCGCTGGACGAGCACGAGCTGCTGGTAGTCCTTCTCCCCGAAGTACGCGACGTCCGGCGCGACCACGCCGAACAGCTTGGCCACCACCGTGAGCACCCCGGCGAAGTGCCCGGGGCGGGCCGCTCCCTCCAGCTCGGAGCCGAGCGCACCGGGCGCGACGGTGGTGTCGGCGCCCGCCGGGTAGAGGTCGTCGACGCCGGGGGTGAACACCAGCTCGACGCCCTCGGAACGGCAGACGTCGAGGTCGGCCTCCAGCGGCCGTGGGTAGCGCTCCAGGTCCTCCCCCGGCCCGAACTGCAGCGGGTTGACGAAGATCGACACGGCGGTCACCGACGCCCCCGTGGCGAGCCGCGCGTGCCGGATCAGCTCGCGGTGCCCCCTCGTGCAGCGCACCCATCGTCGGGACCAGGGCGACCCGACGACCGGCGAACCGCAGCGTCCGGCTGACGGCGCGCAGGTTCGCGGGGTCGCGGTGCACCGTGAGCAGCCCGGGCGCGAAGCCGCGGGAACCGGTGGTCGTCACGACGGGTCCTCCGTGAGGGTGCGCCGGACGTCCTGCGCGGCGTGGTCGGGGAGCAGTCCCGCCGCCTCCGCGCGCTGCGCGGTACGTCCTGCCATGACCCGGTAGGTCTTCTCCAGATCCGGATCGGTCGCCTTCAGTACCTGGAGGTGGGTACGTACCGTGTCGACGTCGCCGCGCGCCACCGGCCCGGTCAGTGCCCGGTCGCCGTGCCGCAGGGCGTTGTCCAGCGCGGCCGAGAGCAGCGGGGCGATGAGCTTCTCGGCCGGGCGGATGCCTGCGCGGTCGAGCAGTTCGGCGCAGTCGCGCACGAGGGTGATCAGGTGGTTCGCGCCGTGGGCGAGCGCCGCGTGGTAGAGCGGGCGCACCTCCTCCGGCACCCGCACCGGCTCCGCGCCCATCTCCACGACCAGGGCCTCCCCGACGCTCCACGCGGCCTCATCCCCACCGGTCGCCGTGACGCCGACGCTCGCGCCCGCGAGCCGGGCGACGTCCTCAGTGCGGCCGGTGAACGTCATCACCGGGTGCAGCGCGAGCGGGAGCACGCCGTGCTCGGCGGCCGGGGCGAGCACGGCCACCCCGTGCGCCCCCGAGGTGTGCACCACGATCTGCCCCGCCCGGAAGCAGCCCGCGGCG
>JAKDLE010000432.1 GCA_030453005.1 Pseudonocardia sp.
TACTCCAGTACCGGTAGGCGTCGACGACGTTGCGGCGGTCGCCGTCGGCGAGCAGTTCCGGGTCCAGTCGCGGGTCGTCAGGGACGGGGCCGTCATGCGTCTCATGCCATGGTCCGACCCCGACCGGATCGGGGTTCCATTCTGTGGGCCCGCGCGACGTGTCCGCTCCGCCGGGTCCCGAATCGGGCGTCATCGCGCTGCGCACGCTCTGACCGTACCCGGGGGCGCGGGCGTTGCGCCCCGGGGCCGGGTAGGTAGGCGGCGGTACGACAGACTGGCCACAATGATTGCGGGCTCCTCTTCGGGCCCGCCCACATCACCCGCCCGGCCTTCGGCACCCGGCCGACTCCGTCCAAGGAGCCCACTGTGAAACCGTCCCGGCTCATCGCCCGACTCCTCGCCCCACTGGCGATCACTCTGTTACTCGCGGGAATGTATTTGGGACTGAGCCGGCCGACTCTCGTCGATACGCCGGCGGGCAGCGTGAAGTGCGCGTCCGCGTTCGGCACCGAATCCATCGAAGGCGCCACCGAGACCGGGCAGGCGAGCTGCGCCGCCCTGACCTCGGAGCGGCAAGTGTGGTCGGCCACGCTGGTGGCGATCTCGTTGGGGTTGTTGTTGGGTCTTAGCTGGGTGACTGCATCGGCGATTTCGACGGCCGATCCGCTCGAAGAGCGGGGCGGCGATCGCTACGGTCAGCGCACGGGATCCTCCGGCGCAGGGACCTGGCGGCCGCTCGACCCGTCCGCGGGGTGGGCGGATTATCCCGGGCAGTCCCCCGTCACGCGGGCGCCCGGGCCGGGCCCCGACCCGCGGGACGCCTGAACTCGCGCTCAGCCGCCCTCTCACACACCGCTGATACGAGCGTTGACCTGCCGGAGCACCCAACTCGGGGCCACCGACGCCGCAGTGAACAACGCCCGGGCCTGCGTCCCGACGGGGCGGTGCACGGAACGCGGCAACACCGCCGGCAGGCGCCCCGGCAGGCCACGATCGCCGGCGACCGCCACCACCTTGCCCGCGACATCGTCCGGCCCCAAGCGCACCCCGAGAGACCTCGTCGAGCCGGTGGTGACGCCCTCGAGCATCCCGGTGTCCACGAACGGCGGCCACAGCGCGGTCACCCGGATGCCGTCGGCGCGCCACTCGAGATCGAGCGCTTCGCTCAGACCGCGGACCGCGAATTTGGTGGCGCCGTATACGGCGAGTTCCGGCTGCCCGTAGATCGCCGACGCCGAACACAGATTGATCACGCGCGCCCCGGGCGTCGCCGCCAGATAGGTGTGCGCCGCATAGCAACCGTTGATAGTGCCGGTGACATTGACCTGCACCATCGCGTGCTGCTTCGCTAGCGGAATCTCCTCCAAGCGCCCGGCGGAGAGGAGCCCCGCGTTGTTGACGAGCACGCCCAGGGTCCCGCCGGTCGTCTCGGTGAACTCGGCGAGCCCCGTTCGCCAGGCGTCCGCGTCGGTCACATCGAGCGTCGCGGTGTGGAGCCGTCCACGTTCGGCCGGGCCCGCTGCACGGGCGAGCGACGCTAGCCCTTTCTCGTCGATGTCGAAGGCGCCGACGCGGTACCCCGCGGCGAGGAAGCGTTGCGCGGTGGCGCGGCCGATGCCGGCCGCAGCACCCGTGATCACGACTGATGTGGAGTCCATTCGGCCAGGTTAGCCCGCCGGCCGAGATAGACTGAGGTTGCCGGACGACGCCCCGGGTCCATTTGTACCGGAGCTTGCTCGCACTCGAGGCCCACGCTTCCCGGGATCGTCCAGAGTGCCGTGCCCTCGCGGGCGGCTGCACGGCGACAGAGGACGGTGTGCGCCATGGGTATCGATCATGGGCGGGCCCTTCGCGCGACCCTGGTCGTGACGGCGCTGTTCTGCGCGGCCCTGATCGTCTGGATGACCATCTTGCACCCCCGCGCCCCCGAGGGCGCTCTGGCATTCGAGATCGCGATCCTCGTGTTCGGCTACGCGTTCCTGCTCGGACTCGGGCTGATGTGGGCGCAGCGGGGCTCGCGCGGGGACCGTCGGCTCCGCCGCCACGGATATGAAGGATGGGCGACGATCACGACGGTCCGCCCACTGCAGAAACCGCAGATCACCGGTGAACTCACCGAGATCGAGTTACGGCTGGTCGTGCCGGGGGCGACTCCGTACGCCGGTCGGCTGGTGCGGATGCTCGACCCGTACGAGCGCAACATTTTCGTGCCCGGGGCCACCTTGCCGATCCGGGTGGACCCACGCGACCGGGACCACATCATGGTGCAGCCTCAGATCATGCCGCAGTGATGTCCGCCCGGCCGAGCGCCTGCTCCGCCGCTCAGCGCGATCGGCGCAGGCGCAGCATGCCCTCGACGAACATGAGGTGCGCCGCCGCGTAACTGATGATCACGAACCCCTCTGAGAGACGGCGTGCGGCGTCGCCCCGCAGGAACATCCGCCGTCCGACGATCGTGGCGTCCGACGCCGTGAACAGCACCCCGCCCGCGCCGAGCCATGTGCGCGGATCGGTCCTGTCGGGGCGGACGACGCCGACGACCTGGGGCGCCCCGGGCGCCAGGTTCGGGTCGGCGGCGAGCGTGCTGGTCACGCCGAGGGAGAATGCATAGCCGGTCAGAGTCGACGCCACGTCGGGAAGGCGCCACCGCAGCAGACCGGCACCGCCGACAGCGGCCGCGGCATTGACCGCGCCTGTCTGCAGTGATGGACGCGCGCCGTGCTGCCGGAGGTACTGGGAATAGGCGGACTGCATGACGCCGAAGGCGGATGCTCCACGGCGTAGCCGCGTGTCGTCGTCCGCATCGACCATGAACACATCGCCGGTGGTGGCCGCGGCAAGGCCGATCAGCAGCAGGCCCGTGTCGATGCCGTCGATGGCGCCGGCGCGCCGCTCCCGCAGCACACGCGCCGCCAGAGCCGGGCCGAGTGTCGTCTTCGTCGCGTACTGGATGCGCTTGTCGCCGGTCAACGCAAGCGCAGTCGTCGCCAACGCGCCGGCCACGTAGACGCCGTGTTCGGGCCGAATCGTGCCGAAGTCCCGCGGGCCGCCCCTCGTGAAGCGATCGGATATACGGCGTCGAGGTCCGCGGCGGGAGCTGTTGTTCCCTGGGCTGCTGCGCTCTGCGCTGCGGCGCCGCCCCCTCACGACGCGCCTGCTTCCGACGCGGCCGTCCCGGCGGACTCGGCGAGTCCCAGATCCGCCAGCCCGAGCAGGGAACGGTAGGGCACGCCCTCCGACTCGATCACCTCGGCCGCCCCGGTGTCGCGGTCGACGACCGTCGCGACGCCCACCACGACCGCACCGGCTTCGCTCAGCGCGTGCACCGCGGTGAGCGGGGAATTGCCGGTGGTGGTCGTGTCCTCGACGACCAGCACTCGACGCCCCTGCACGTCCGGCCCCTCGATCCGCCGTTGCATCCCGTGCGCCTTCGCCGACTTCCGGACGACGCACGCGTCGATCGCGCGTCCGGGTGCGTGCATGAGCGCGATGGCAACAGGATCAGCCCCCATCGTCAGCCCGCCGACCGCGGCGTAGTCCCAGTCGGCGGTGAGTTCGCGGAGCAGCGCCCCGATGAGCGGCCCGGCGCGGTGGTGCAGCGTCGCGCGCCGCAGATCCACGTAGTACTCCGCCTCTTTGCCGGACGACAACGTCACGCGCCCGTGCACGACAGCGAGTTCACGCACCAGCCCCGCGAGTTCCGCCGTAGCCGCCTCGTCCGTGCGGGGCGCGGCTACCTCATTCATCTGCCACCTCGTGTCCAGTCGAACCCGTGCCGATCGGTGCTGCGGCCCGTGGGCTCATAGCCCTCCGGTGACCCGCCGCGGCCCGCGGTCGGCGTACCCGTCGCGGGCCGGTACTCCGGCGGTCCCGCGGACCGCACCGCGT
>JAKDLE010000433.1 GCA_030453005.1 Pseudonocardia sp.
CGGCTTACTGCTCCCACTCGTCGCGCGCCGGTCCGGGCTCGGCCGGGACCGGGCCGAGCGCCTCCACCGCCCACGCGGGCCGCTCTGCCGCTGTCTCGCGGCCCAGCTCGGCGGCGCGGCGGTCCGCGTCGGCGGCGAGGGCGTCCAGATAGGTCGACCACTCGCGGTTGTCGGTCCGTGGTGTCCAGCTGGTCCACGCCTCCCCCACCGGGTCGAAGCTCCTGCCGTCGGTGATCCGGCTGTAGATCACGTTCGTGGTGTTGCGGGCGCCGTCGAGCGGCCGGTCGGCCACGGCGTCATGGAGGACCTGGTGTGGGTCGTGGCCGGCGAGTTCGGCGCGGCGCAGGACGCGGGTCAGGGATGCGGCGCCGTCCTCGGCGGCGATCCGGGCGCGTTGCTCGGGGGTGATGACCTGCTCGTCGGCGAGCTGGTCGAGCCACGTCGCAGTGCGTTCGGTGGCCGCGAGTTGCGCGGCGTCGGCGAGCAACTCGGCCGCGGTGCGGACGGTTCCGGCCTCGGCGGCGGACTCGGTCGCCGTCGCGAGCGCGGAGCGCGCGATGGCCTGGTCGTGGTCGTCGAGGATGCCGGACAGGACCGCCACAGGGTCGCGGTGCAGGGCGTGCTCGTCGCGGCCCTGCGCGGCGTCCTCGACGACGGTGACCGTCGCGACGTGTGCGGTGTTGGCGTCGCGGCCGCGCGACATGCCGACGTAGAGCGCGGCCGGCCCGGTGCGGGAGGTGATCACGCTGTGGCTGGTGTCGACGGTGACGCCCTGCGCGGCATGCACCGTGGAGGCGTAGCCGAGGGCCAGGTGCTCGCCGACGTAGCCGGCGGGCAGGACGATCGGCTCGCCGAGCACCTCGCCGTCGGCCCCGTGGCCGGTGATCGGGGCGACCTCGAGGGCGCCGTCGTCGCGGACGGCCTGCACGCGGTAGGTCTCGCGGTTGATCGGGCCGCGGCGGTTGCCCTCGAACCCGGCGAGGTCCCACCCGTTGCGGCGGGCCTGGACCAGGTCGCCGACCCCGGCGAACGTGCCCTGCATCCCCAGCGCGGCCCCGTGCTCGTCGACCTTGCCCAGGCGGACGAGCTCGGCGCGCAGCTCGGCCGAGAGCCGCGCGGCCTGTTCGTTGGTGTCGACGAGCAGCAGGGAGCGGTGCCCGGTGAGCGTGTCGGCGAGCCAGGCCCCAGCAGCGGCCGACTCAGCCTGCTCGCGGGTCCCGGAGTCGCGGAGCCGGCCGTGCTGGTGGTACTCGCGCAGCACGCCGTCGTCACCGGACCGCAGCCGCAGTGACGCCTCGCGTTCCCACGCCGCGGTGAACCGGCGGGCCTCGGCGAGTTCGTAACGCGCGCCGGCCGTGGCGAGCAGCTCCATACCGCCACCGGCGCCGACGGCCGCGAGTTGGCGGTGGTCGCCGACGAGCAGCAGCTTCGCCCCGGCGCCGTCGGCGTGGCGGTGGATCGCGGCCAGGGCCGGCGTGTCGGTCATCGCCGACTCGTCGACGACGACGAGATCGCCCTCCCGCAGCCGCCACGGCGCGTCCTCGTCGAGCGCGCGGTTCTCGGCGGCACCGGCCGTGAGGCGGTCCTGCGTCGCGAGCCAGCGCGCGACGTTGCGGGTGGTGAGACCCTCGCCTGCGAGGACGTCGGTCGCGATCTGTGAGGTCGCGAGTCCGAAGACCCGCCGCTGCGGACCTCCGGTCAGCTCCGGGTCGGTCCAGGCGCGAGCGAGCGTGCCGACGACGAACGACTTCCCGGTGCCCGCCGGGCCGACGAGTGATTCGACGCGGGCGCCGCTGGTGAGTACGCCGCGGACGGCGGCGGCCTGGTCGACGCCGAGTTCGAGCCCTGACTCGCGCAGCCCGTCGAGGAAGCGCTGCGCGACCGGGCGCGGCAGCGCGGCGGCGTCGCCGCTCGTGCGCGCGTTCATGAGAGCCCGCTCGGTGCGCACGTGGTCCGGGGTGGCGTAGAGGCGCGCGCCGGGCGCCTCGTAGGCGGACCGCCCGTTCGCCAGCCGCAGCCCGTCGGGGAGCTGGTCGTCACCGGGGCGCGGCGCGTCGAGCGGGGCGGCGTACTTCAAAGCCTCGGCAGCGAGCTGGTCGAGCAGTGCTTTGACGTCGGCGCCGTCGGGGGTGCCGAGGTAGTCGGGCAGCGCGGAGTTGATCGCGCGGATGAGGTCCGGCTCGCTCCAACCGGCCTTGCGCTCCTGCACGTCGGCAAGCGCGGTCTCCATCACCGCCTGCGGGGACCACGCCTGCGGCGTCGGCACGTTCTCCCGCGCGGCGAGAGCGGCCTGCGCGACGGCGGACAGGCCACCGTCGATGTCGGCGCGCAGCCGGGCGTCGATCCGGTCGAGCAACTGTTCGCGGGTCTCCCCGTCGTGCGACTTCGCCGCGCGGGTCATCAGCGTCGCCTGTTGGGACAGCCGATCGCGCTCCAGCCCGTTCGGGGCGCGACCGTGCTTCGCCTCGAAGGCCTCGATCAGCTCGCCGGCCTTCGCCGTCACCGCGTGCCGCCGCGAGCTGATCAGGCTCATTGCCTCGGCCGACACCCCGACCACCTCGCGCGCCTTCCCGTCCGGGCGGGTCGCGAGCAGCATCCCGAGCGTGTGAGTGAGCCGCTCCTCAGTCGTGCGCTCGGCGACCGCGGCGGCGGCTGGGCGCCACTTGTGCAGCGCGCGCGAGTCGAGCGTGCGCCACGTCCCGTCCGGGCCCTCGACGCGGTTCAGCACGGTGTTGTGGATGTGCAGCTGCGGATCGCGGTCGCGCGAGTCGTGCTGGAAGAACGACGCAACCACCAGGTCGTGCGCGTCGACGAACCGGCCCGCGGCGCCGCCGTGGTGCCCGACGCGGGAGTAGCCGGCCTTCTCCGCCATGTACTCCAGGGCGGCGTTGTTGCCCGCCCACACCGCATCCTCGACGGCCTGCCGGAACTCGCCCCACGCCGCCGCGGCGTCCTCGTCACCGGCGTTGCGTGCCTTGACCTCCTCGGCCTCGAACGCGGTGTGGATGAGCGTGATGGACTTCTGGACGCTGACCGTCAGGTCCAAGAAGGAGACGTTGTGCCGTGCCGCCTTGCCCGCCTCTGTACGGAGTTCAACGCGGCGTTCAGCGCTGGCGTCCGGCTCGCGTTCAATCGCCAGGGCGTACAAGTCGTCCTCGGACTGATACGCGCGGCCGGTGTGACCGAGCGTTGGCACGCTGTCCCACTGCTCCTTGTCCTTGAACCCCTCGGCGCGCGGGTCGAGGAACCGCTCGTAGACCGCTCGCATGTCCTGGGCGTCAACGAGCCCGGTGAGGCCGAGCTTCTCGGCTCCGGCACCCCACCAGCGTCCCGGAGGCTCTCCCTCGGCGACGGCGCCGGTGTAGTAGTTCTCCCGGCCCGTCGCGACCTCGCGCAACAGGTACTCGGGGCTGTAGCCGGGCGAGATCCTCAGCATCCGAACCACCTCGAAACGATCTTGTAGAGATCAACAGGCCCTGTGGCGGTTCGCGGCCGGCCGGAGGCCGGCTCGCACCATCGGATCGTGATGCCTAGGTGTGCTGCAATTGATCTTCTGGTTCTTCGCACTTGTTCTTGGCTCGTGTTCGTCTGGATGGAGTAGTGCTCGGTCGTCGTGTAGGTCGTGGTCTCGGTGGGCTGGCTCGTGCTGCTGGGGCTGATCGTTCGGGTCGGTGTTCTCATGGCTGGGTCCTCGTCTCGGAGCTGGCGGGGTCGTCCTTCTCGGTGGTGTTGATGAGGTGCAGGGGTGCCGGCTGGGTTCGAAGGGTTCGGAGGGCAGCGGCGGCGGTGCCTCGAGAGACCTCCGCGACTCCGGCGAGATCGGTGACTGTCGGCAGGGCGCCGTGACGGTGGGCGTGCCGCGTCGCGGCCGCCCGCGCCCGGT
>JAKDLE010000434.1 GCA_030453005.1 Pseudonocardia sp.
CCGCTCGGCGGCCCGGGCGTCGGGGAGTACCGGGATGAGCGGCGGCTCGTGCGCCACCAGGGTGGCCACGTCGTGGGGGTACGCCGCCACGAGGGCGAGCGCGGTGACCGCGCCGCCGCTGCTGGCGAACATCTCGACCGGGCCCGCGCCGAGGGCCAGGACGAGCGCGTGCACGTCGACCGCCTGGACCTCGGGCGTGTGGTCGACCCGGCCGTCCTTACGCGAGCTGCGCCCGAGGCCGCGCGGGTCGTAGGTGACCGCGGTGCGGTCGGGGAGCTGCGCCGTCAACGCGGCGAACCCGGTGGCGTCCATGGGCTGGCCGATCATGAGCAGCGGGGGGCGCCCGTCGGCGGTGGGCAACGGGCCGTGGACGTCGTAGGTGAGGTCGACCTCGGGGGTGGTGAGCGTGTAGGTGGTCATGACCGTGCAGACGCCGTTCGTGTCGGGAACTCATCGGTGCGCCGCGAGGCGATCCCGGCCACGCCGACGACCAGCGCGAACAGCGGCCACACCAGCCCGGCGCTGTAGGGCAGGCCGAGCGCGACCGTGGCGGCCGTCGACGCCGCGGCGAGCACGAGCGCGACGATCCCGACACCGAGCGGGAGCACCCGGTCGCGCACCGCGAGCACCCCGACGACGGCCATCACGGCCAGGCCCGGCAGGAACGCGGCGAAGGAGAGCTGGTCGGCCAGTACGGCGATCGTGGCGCTCGCCTCCGGCGTGTAGAAGGCCTCGTCGATGCCCCCGGGCACCCCGCCCGCCGCGACGTAGTGCAGGACGACGCCGATGCCGCCGGTGCCGAGGAACGCGATCGAGCACCACCGCAACGCCTCCACCAGGCCTTCGCGCCGCGGGGCGTGCCGGGCGTGGAACCGGGTGAGCCCGAGCAGGAACACCAGCGACGCGGCCAGGCCGACGAGAGCGAGCGTGCCGCCGAGCTGCACGACTGCGCCACTGTTGAGGTTCTCCACGATGAACGACGCGGTGGCCGGGGACGGGGCGCCGCCGGCGAAGGTGCCTTCCCCCTGGGCGAGGAACATCGTGGACGCGCCGAACGCGAGGCCGGACGCCAGCGCGGCGTAGGGCCACGGCGTGCGACGGGCGGGCGTGGTGGTGGTCGCCGTGGGGGCGGGAGCGACGGTGGTCATGAGAGCCTCCTGGAAGTGGGTGTCCTGGTGTGAGAGCCAGGATCGCCGCACGGGGGCCGCTCTCCCCAGGGCGGCACCTGGCCGGACCGGGGTGGTGCTGGCACCCCCGGCCCGGTGGGGTCACACCAGGTCGCTGCGGCTGAGCACGCCCACCAGCCGGTCGCCGTCCACCACCGGAACCGTGCGGAGCCCGCGGTCGGTGACCAGCGCCCTCGCCTCACCGACCGTGGCGCCGACGTCCACGGTGATCGTCGTCCTGGTCATGAGCGCGCCGACGGTGGCGTGCGAGGACCGTCCTGCCTGCGGGTCGGCCAGGATGTCGGCCTCGCTGAGGATGCCCACCAGCCGGGACCCGCCGTCGACGACCGGGAGTGCGGTGTGCCGGTGGGCCAGCATCAGCTCCGCGGCGAACGCGACGGGCTGCGTCGGCGCGACGGTGACCACCTCGCGGGTCATCACCGCGTCCACCGACGCGGTGGGCGCCGGGGCGGGTCCGGCGCGACGTCCCCGGGCCAGCGCGAACAGGGCGTCGTCCTCCGCCGCGTCCCGACGGCCGAGGAGGCGCCGCAGGCCGGGGCGCCTGGTGCTCCGGTCCCGGTGCCGCAGCAGGTCACCGCGGGTGACCACGCCGACCAGCCTGCCGCCCTGCACGACCGGCAGCACGCGCAGCTCGCCGCCCTCGCGCAGGCGCTGCGCCACGACGGCCGCGTTGGCCGTGGCCGACATGGACAGGACCTCGGGGTTCATGATCTCCGCGACGCGGACCCGCCCGTCGGCCTCCTCGCCCTCGGCGTCGTGTTCCCGGCGGAAGCGCAGGACGTCGAGCAGGCTCACGATGCCGACCAGCCGGAACGACGCGCTGACCACCGGCAACGCGCTGAACCCGAACCGCGTCATCCGTTCGACCGCCGCCGAGATCGGCTCGTCGGAACGCACCGTGACGACGCGGGTGGTCATGAGGTCTCGAACGAGTCGGGCCATCCGCCCGACCGTAGTCGCCCCCGGCCGGGCGTAACGGCGACGCCGCGCCGTGCGCCGCGCTCCGGCTCGTCGGCGAGTCGTACCGGTTCGGGCCGGGCGGCACGTTCGCCCTCACCTTCGACAACCACAACTCGGTCAACGGCATCCGCGAGTACGCCCGTCGCCAGGGCGCCGACATCGCCTACGTCCCCGTGGTGGCCCCCGAGCTGCGGCTCGACCGGGCCGCGATGACCGGGGTCCTGCGGGCCGCCGACCCCTCGGCACGCAACCTGCTCGCGTTCCCCGCCCAGTCCAACTTCTCCGGCGTTCAACACGGTCTCGACCTCGTCGACGAGGCCCACGAGGCCGGGTGGGACGTGCTCGTCGACGCCGCCGCCTTCGCACCGACCAACCGGTTGGACGTCGCGGAGACGAGACCGGATTTCGTGGCGTTCTCGTTCTACAAGATCTTCGGCTTCCCCACCGGGGTCGGTTGCCTGCTGATGCGCCGTGACCGGCTCGACGCCCTGCAGCGCCCGTGGTTCGCGGGCGGCACCATCACCATCGCCTCCGTGGGGGGCGACGGGCACTACCTGCACCTCGACGAGGCCGCGTTCGAGGACGGCACCGTCGACTACCTCAACCTCCCCGCCGTCGGGTCCGGGCTGCAGCACATCGAACGCGTCGGCCGTGAGTCGATCCACCGCCGGGTGCGCTGCCTGACGTCGTGGCTGCTCGCCGCGCTCACCGGCCTGCGGCACTCGAACGGCCGTGCGGTCGTGCAGGTCCACGGCCCGGTCGACACGCCCGCCCGCGGCGGCCCCGTGCCGGTCGGGATGCGCGCCCGCGACGGGCGTCCCGTCGACGACCGCCGCGTCGAGGAGCTGGCCAACCGGGTCAACATCTCGCTGCGGACCGGGTGCTTCTGCAACCCCGGTGCGGGCGAGGTCGCCCATCACCTCAGCGCCGAGTCGATGCGGAAGTGGTTCACCTCCGACGAGCCGATGACCTACCTCGAGCTCCGCGAGCGGCTGTTCGCCGAGCACGGGCTGCTCGTGGCGGCCATCCGGATCTCGGTCGGCGTCGCCACCACCTTCGTCGACGGATACCGGTTCATGTGCTTCATGCAGGGCTTCGTCGACAAGTCCGTCGACGACATCGGTCGCGTCGAGTTCGCGTCCGAGAACTGCCGGATCGTCCGGGACGCGGCCTGACGCCCGTCAGGGACGCCACGTCATTGCAGGAAAGGAGCCGGACATGTGGAAGGTGACCTTCGGTGAGGTCATCGACGGGCTCTCCGTCGACGGCCGGGAAGTGCACGCCTCCGTGTTCAACGAGAACGCCGTCCGCGCCGCGGCGGGGGTGACGATGGCCCTCGGCGCCGTGGCGTTCGTCTTCGCGTTCTTCGCGAGCGAGTTCGCGCCGATCCGGGTCATCACGGTGTTCTTCTTCGTCGAGTTCCTGATCCGCGTGACGGCCGGACTCTCGTACAGCCCGGTCGGCGTGCTCTCGCGGTGGATGACGCGGCGCGAACCGCCGTACTGGGTCTCGGCCAAGCCCAAGCGCTTCGCGTGGACGCTCGGTCTGATCCTGTCGCTGGCGATGGCCGTCATCACCAACGTCGGCATCACCGGCGCCCTGCCCGCGACGATCTGCCTGCTCTGCATCGTGCTGATGTGGCTGGAGGCGGTGCTCGGCCTGTGCCTGGGCTGCGAGATCCACGGCCTGCTGGTCCGACGGGGCTGGGTCGCGAAGGACGAGGCCTACGAG
>JAKDLE010000435.1 GCA_030453005.1 Pseudonocardia sp.
ACGATTGCCGGCACCGGTCATCCCTTCGAGCGCGAGGTCGGACCAGGGTCGACGCTCTCGGCGGTGATCCGGCCCGCGGCGATCGCGCTCAGCAGGGCCTGGTGGTCGCTCTCGTTCTGGTCGGCGTAGGCCGCGGCGAACGCGCCGACAGCCCGATCGAACGCGGGACCGTCGCCGAGGTAGGCCGCGATGGCGATGCGGTCGCCGGATCTGGCGTGGGCCCTGGCCAGGGTCCAGCCGCACAGCTCGCCGTAGATGCGCATCCCCTTCGGCACCATCGTCCCGATCTCCGCGGAGCCCTTCCAGTCCCGCAGCTGGCGCAGGTAGAAGTCCCGGGTGCGCCCGTCGAAGCCCTGCACGCGGACCCAGCCGAGGAAGATGTCGCTGACGGTCTGCATGAGCCGCTGGCCGACGACGACACGCTCACCGCCGTTGTCGTACCTGCTCTCTCCGACGAACTCCTCCAACACCGAAGGGCCCGCCTCCTTCGCCTGGAGGAACAGCGGGTCTCGCAGGTCGTCGCCGAGCAGCAGCATCATGTACGCGCGGGTTCCCACACTGCCGACGCCGACGACCTTGCGGGCGACGTCCACGAGCCGGTACTGGTCGAGCAGGGCCCGTCGCTCCGGACCGAGGCTCGACCGGTAGGAGCTGAGGACATCGCGCAGGCCCTGCTCCACCTCGGTCTGGTAGGCCTCGTCCCCGACGAGGTCCCGCACCGGTGTGATCAGCGGCGGGTCGGCGACGATCCGTGGCCGTCCCTCGTGGACGCCTGCGAACCGGTCGAGCGCCCCGAGGTTGTCCTTGGTGTGCGCCTTGGCGATGTTGCGGGCGAGCGCCTTGCGCCGGCCGCCGCCGAGCTTCGACGCAAGCCGCTTCTGCAGCTCATCCATCTCGGCGACGGCATACCAGACCTCGAGCGTGGGCCGGTCGGCGAACGCGCGCATCGCCATGCGGTACGCGGCAACCGAGGAGACGACGATCTCCCGGCGTGTCCGCTCCGCGTAGCCGTTGTCCCGCCCGGCGATCTCCAGGCTGGCGGCAAGCCGCTTCACATCCCATTCCCACGGACCGGGCAGGGTCTCGTCGAAGTCGTTGATGTCGAAGACCAGCCGCCGCTCCGGGGACGCGAACAGCCCGAAGTTGGCCATGTGGGCGTCACCGCAGGTCTGCGCGACCAGCCCGGTCCGGGGGGTGTCGGCGAGGTCGCTCGCCATCGGCAGCGCCGCCCCCCGGAAGTAGGTGAACGCCGAGACGGCCATCCGTCCGTAGCGGATCGGCAGCAGCTCCGGGACCCGCGCCGCCGCCTGGCGCTGCAGCAGGGCGATCGGGTCGGCCCGGCCGGGAACACGGGTGAACTCCGCGTGGCCGGCCCGGGGGGACGCGGCGCGGGCGGCCCGTCCCCGCGCCACGCGCTGCTCCCGGCTGGGCGACGCCGGGGCGGCGGCCGGACGGGGGCTCCGGCGCCGGTTGGCGGTCGTCTGGGTCATCGGCTGTTCCTCCTCGGTCCCGGGTGGGCTCGGTTGCGGCGCCGCACGCGTACGGCCGAGTAGCGGCGCCGTCGCCGTCGACCACTTCAGCTCCAGTTCCAGCTCGACCTCGTCGCCATCGACCTCCACCTCGACCTCGCATCGGACCTGGTCGGGGACATGCAGTGTGAGCTTGCTCGCGCCCAGATCCACCTCCACGCGGCCGCCGTCGGCGAGCGCGGTCGCCAGCGCCGCGAGCCTGCGTGCGGCCTCGTGGCGGGTGAGGGACTCGGTGCGGCTGACTTCGACGTCCGACACTGGCTTGCTCCGTTCGCGTCGTGGCGCCTGCGGCGACCCGGGCCCGCAGCTTCCGCGCACCGCCAGACGGCGTCACCACCCCTTTCGGGTGACAGCCAGCTGTCGGTGGAGGGTGCCCGCGGCCCGCCCGAGGGTGTCGGTGGCAACGCTGCACCGCGCGCGTCCGCGGCCGGGCCGCCGCGTACCGCGCCACCCGACCCGACCTCGCCCACTGCGGGTGATGGCGATCAGCGCCATCCACGCGACGGTTGCGCGATCAGCGGAGCCTCGCGCCCGTAGCGGTGCGTGTGGATGAAGGAGTTCGACGTGAATTTCTGGGACCTGGTGGCGTCCATCTTCTGGTTCATGCTCTTGTTCGCGTGGATCTCGATGCTGTTCGCGATCCTCGGTGACATCATGCGGGACCACGAGCTGTCCGGGTGGGGCAAGGCGCTCTGGACACTGTTCCTGATCGTCGTGCCGTGGCTCGGCGCACTGGTCTACCTGATCGCGCGCGGTGGCTCGATGAACGAGCGCGCGCTCGCCCAGGCACGGCGCAACGAGCAGGCGTTCGGTCAGTACGTCCGGGACACCGCCGGCACGACGAGCACGGCCGACGAGCTCGGCAAGCTCTCCGAACTGCGGGACCGGGGCACCATCTCGGCCGAGGAGTTCGAGCACGCCAAGGCGAAGGCGCTGGGCAGGGAGCCCCAGCCGGCCGCCTCGACCCACTCGGACGCGCGTGCGGTCTCTGCCACCGTGTGAACGGAGCGCCGCGATCACCCGGCGCCGGCTCCGACAGGGGTGCCGGCCCGGGCGGGACCGGAATCGGCTCCCGCTGGGCGGACGAGCGGGAGCTCGCCGACGCGATCCACGGCACCGTGGTGGGGTCGGCGGTCATGGTGGCCGCGAGCCTGCACGGCACGCTCGGCCAGGTCGTGATCGCAGTGGTCGCCGCGGTCGTCGTCTACTGGGCGACCGAGCGCTACGCCGAGCTGCTCGCCGCCGGAGCACGAGGTCGGGTTCTCGACCGGCGGAGCGTGCTGGCCGCGCTGCGGCACGGGTGGCCGATGCTCGAGTCCGCCTTCGTGCCGGTGATCGTGCTGCTCGTCGCGTCTGCGCTCGGTACGGAGCTACGGGCTGCCGTGCTGGCGGCGCTCTGCCTGTCCACCGCGCTGCTCGCCGGCCTGGGATACGGAGCCGCGCGCCGCGCGGGCGCCACGGTGGCCGGCGCTCTCGGGTGGGCGGCCATGAGCGCCCTGCTCGGCGTGGCCGTCATCCTGCTGAAGCTCGCGCTTCACTGACCGTTCGTCGCCCGGCGGGTGCCCGACCGGCAGGCCCGCTCGGTCACGGCCGCCGCACCGCCCGGGGCCGACGCTGGATGAGCCGGTGCGTGCCGGTCATCCGGGCCGGTCGACGCCGGCCACCGGCCGCGTCACCGCATAACCGAGGTGTCGGAGGGCCGACGCCGCGGCTTCCGGGTCGCGGCCGACGGATCGGGCGAGTTCGACCGCGGACCGTAGCTCGCCTACCTCGTCCCGAGGCTCCTCCAGGAGCCGGCCACGGCGGCGCAGCCGGGCCGGCCACACCGCCTGCACCGCGGCGTTGAGATGGGCGCCGAGGATGATCGCGAGTGCGATGAAGTAGGTGGCGAGCAGGAACGCGATCGGCGCCGCCAGCGCACCGTAGGTGTAGCCGGTGCCCGTCACCCAGTCGAGGTAGAGACGCAGGCCGGTGACGCCGACGAGGAACACCACTGCGGCCAGCAGAGCGCCGGGCAGCCCGCGGTACCACGGCGCCTTGAGCGGCGGGGCGACCTTGTACAGCGTGGTGAGCGCCAGCACCAGCACCAGCCCGACGAGCAGGTAGTACGTCTCGTTCAGCACGGCCCCGGCAGCCGGCTCCCAGGGGTCCGGGAGCAGAGGCAGCACGCGGTCGGGGCCCAGCGCGGCGATCGGCAGCAGCACGATCCCGACGGCCAGGCCGACCAGGTACAGCAGGATCGACAGGACCCGCTGCCAGACGAAGTGGCGCACCGGGAACTGGTCGTGTGCCCGGGTGATCGCATCGACGAACGCCGCCATCGCCGCCG
>JAKDLE010000436.1 GCA_030453005.1 Pseudonocardia sp.
CGCATCGGCCGCCGCTTCGCCGAGGCGCGGCAGCCGAGCGAGGAGCGCAACACCGTGGAGGGGTCGCGGGAGAACATCGGCCGCCACTACGACCTGTCGAACGAGCTGTTCGCCACGTTCCTCGACGAGACGATGTCCTACTCCGCCGCGTGGTTCGCCGACGGCAGCGGTGATACTCCCGAGGACCTGGTCGACGCCCAACTGCGCAAGATCGACGGCATCCTCGACATGGCGGGGGTGGGGCCAGACCAGCACATCCTGGAGATCGGCACCGGCTGGGGCGGCCTCGCCACCCGCGCCGCGCAGCGCGGCGCCCGCGTCACCACGCTGACGATCTCCGCCGAGCAGGCGAAGCTCGCGGAGGACCGGTTCACGCGGGCGGGCGTGGCCGACCGCGTCCAGGTGCTGCTGCGCGACTACCGCGAGGCCCAGGGCAGCTACGACGCCGTGGTGAGCGTCGAGATGGTCGAGGCCGTCGGGGTGGCGTTCTGGCCCACCTACTTCGGCGCGCTCGACCGCCTGCTCAAGCCCGGCGGCAGGGTGGGCCTGCAGTCGATCACCATGCCGCACGACCGGATGCTCGTCTCCCGCGACGACTACACGTGGATCTCCAAGTACATCTTCCCCGGCGGCGTGATCCCGTCGGTGGAGGCGATCGAGCAGAACCTGCGTGACCACACGGGTCTGCGCATCGCCGAGCGCCGCAGCCTCGGCCCCGACTACGCGCGCACCCTCGCGCACTGGCGGGAGACCTTCCTGTCCCGCTGGGAGACCGTCACCGCCCTCGGCTTCGACGAGACGTTCCGCCGGATGTGGGAGTTCTACCTGGCCTACTGCGAGGCGGGCTTCCGCGTCGGCTACCTCGACGTCTTCCAGCTCTCGCTCCAGCACCGCCGCGTGCACTGACTCAGGAGATCCCCGTGCCTTCCCCCGTCGCCCCGCAGCTCGCCGGGCTCGTCGAGCGCCTGATCGGCGCGCCGCTCCCCATCCGCATCCGTGCCTGGGACGGCAGCGAGAGCGGTCCCGCGGACGGCCCCGTGGCGATCATCCGGCACCGGCGCGCGCTGCGGCGGCTGCTGTGGAACCCGGGCGAGCTCGGGCTGGCGCGCGCGTTCGTCGCGGGTGAGCTGGACGTCGAGGGCGACATCGCCGACGGCCTGTCGCGCTTCTGGAAGCTGGCCCGCGGCCAGGACCTGGGCGCGGTGCGGCTCACCACGGCGGACAAGCTCGACGCCGCGAAGCTCGCCGCCCGCCTCGGCATCCTGGGCCCGCGCCCGAAGCCCCCGGCGTCGGAGGCCCGCCTGGTCGGCGGGCTACACACCCGGCGCCGGGACCGCGCCGCGATCGCGCACCACTACGACCTGTCCAACGAGTTCTACGAGTTCCTCCTCGACCCGCGGATGGCGTACTCCTGCGGCTACTGGACCCAGGACTCCGCACCGTCCTACGGCCTGGCCGACGCGCAGACCGACAAGCTCGACCTGATCTGCCGCAAGCTGGCGCTGCGGCCCGGGATGCGCCTGCTCGACGTCGGCTGCGGCTGGGCGTCGCTGCTGATCCACGCGGTGCGGCACTACGGGGTCACCGCCGTCGGGGTCACGCTGTCGGCGCAGCAGCGCGCGTTCGGGATGGCCCGGGTCGAGGCACTGGGGCTGCAGGACAGCATCGAGATCCGCCTGCAGGACTATCGTGCCATCGGGACCGACTCGAGCCCCGACCAACCGTTCGACGCGATCTCGAGCATCGAGATGGGCGAACACGTCGGGCAGGACAACTACCCCGTGTACGCCGCGCAGCTGCACCGGCTGCTGCTGCCGCACGGCAGGCTGCTGCTGCAGCAGATGTCGCGCGGCGCGGCGGGCGGCAACACCGCGCCCGGCGGCGGCGCGTTCATGGAGGCCTACGTCGCGCCGGACATGTACATGCGCCCGCTCGGCGAGACGCTGAACGTCCTGGAGGCCGCCGGGCTGGAGGTCGTCGACGTCCACTCGCTGCGTGAGCACTACGTCGCGACCGTGCGCCCCTGGCTGGACACGCTGCAGGACAACGAGGCCGAGGCGATCCGGTTGATCGGCGAGGAGCAGTTCCGGGTCTGGCTGCTCTATCTCGCGGGCGCGGCGCTGGCGTTCGAGGAGAACCGGATGGGCGTGCACCAGATGCTGATGGTGCGTCCCGACGCCGACGGCCGATCCGGGTTGCCGCGCGGGCGCACGTCCACGCTGGGCCGCGACCCCGAGCTCGATCACGGTCCGGTCACGGGCGGCGCCGTGACGAACGGGGCGGCGCGCCCCGTCCCGGCCGAACCGACACGATGACCTCCTACCCGTGGGCTGCGGCGCTGACCAACCTGTGGGTCACCGCGCTCGTCGTCGCAGCGATGTTCGGCGCCGCCCTGTTCACCGCCGTGCGGGTCCGGGGCAACCGCCACGACGGAATCGACGTCGTGTGGGGCGCCGGGTTCGCAGTGATCGCTGTGGTGTCGCTGGTCCTCGCGCTCGGTGACGGTGACCTGTGGCGGCAGCTGTTGATCACCGCGCTGACCTGCGTGTGGGGCCTGCGGCTGGCCTGGCACATCGGGCGGCGCAACCACGGCAAGGACGAGGACCCGCGCTACGTCGAGATCATGGAACGTGCGCAGGGCGACCCGGTCGCGCACCTGGTCCGCAAGGTCTACCTGCCGCAGGCCGTGGTCATGTGGATCGTGTCGCTGCCGGTGCAGCTGGGCCAGTACGGTGCCGCGGCAGGCACGCTCGTCGTCGTGGTCACGGTGCTGGGCGTGCTGTCCTGGGCGGTCGGGTTCTGCTTCGAGGCCGTCGGCGACGCCCAGTTGGCCGCCTTCCGCGCCGACCCGACGAACTCCGGCAAGGTGCTGGACTCGGGCCTGTGGCGCTACACCCGCCATCCCAACTACTTCGGCGACGCGGCGGTGTGGTGGGGTCTCACCCTGCTCGCGATGCACCACTGGGCCGGGCTGATCGGCCTGGTGAGCGCCGCGCTGATGACCTGGCTGCTGGCCAGGGGCACCGGCGCGAAGCTGCTGGAGTCCACGATCGGCGACCGCCGCCCCGGCTACGCCGACTACGTCAGACGCACGAGCGGCTTCTTCCCCCTCCCCCGAAAGGACGCCCATGAACCCCGGTGATCAGGTCAGCGACTTCGAGCTGAAGGACGAGACGGGCACCCCCCGCAGGCTGTCCACCCTGCTGCAGGACGGTCCGGTCGTGCTGTTCTTCTACCCGATCGCCTCCAGCGGCGGCTGCACGCAGGAGGCCTGCCACTTCCGGGACCTCGCCGCCGACTTCGCGGCCGTCGGAGCGCAGCCGGTCGGCATCAGCGGTGACGACGTCACCGCGCAGAGCACGTTCGCCACCGCCCACTCGCTGGGATACCCGCTGCTGTCGGATGCGGGCAAGAAGGTGGCCAAGGAGATGGGGGCGAAGCGCTGGTGGCTGCGGGGCGGCCTGCAGACCAAGCGCGTCACGTTCGTGATCGGCCAGGACCGCCGGGTCATCGAGGTCATCGCGAGCGAGTCGAAGTTCGACCGGCACGCCGACGAGGCGCTGGCGGCCCTGAAGAAGGCTGCGTGACACCGTCGGACCACGCCACGTTCGCCGGGCGCACCGTCACCGCGTCGGCGGTGGTCGCCGCCGCGCCGGCCGAGGTCTTCGCGTTGATCGCCGACCCGCACCGCCACCACGAGTTCGACGGCTCGGGCACGGTGCGTGGGGCGACGTCCGGCCCGGAGCGGCTCGCGCTGGGCGACCGGTTCGGGATGGACATGCGGATCACGCTCCCGTACCGGATCACCAACCGGGTCGTGGAGTTCGAGCAGGACCGGCTCATCGGCTGGTGC
>JAKDLE010000437.1 GCA_030453005.1 Pseudonocardia sp.
CGACCCACCGGACACGATCAGGTTCGCCACGGACGACGACCCCCCACCGTTCTGAGTCGGCCCCTGAGTCTGAGAGCCCTGTGTCAACCCTTCTCGGCGTCGCGCGTGCAGGTCCCTCGTCGCCGGAACGGCGGGAGTGTTCGTGTCAGGGACGGTTGACGCGCACGGTGGGCCGGTAGACGAGCTCCTGGGTGTGGCCGTCGAGCGTCCGGCTCTCCAGTAGCTCAAGATCGAGGTCGCCCGCGCCTCGAAGAACCGGACTGATGCCGCTGCGTCCGGTGATGACGGGGAAGATCGTTATTTGACGGCGGTCGACCAGGCCGGCGGCCATCAGTGCCCAGTTCAACGACAGGCTTGCCTGCGAGCGCAGCGGCACCTCCGACTCCTCCTTGAGCGGGGCAACGATGTTCACCGCGTCACCGCTCACAATGGTCGCGTCCAGCCAGCTGAGGCTGCTCCGCAGCGTGGAGGACACCACCGTGGCCTCAGCTCGCTGATCCGACCCGCCCGGTGAGGTACGGGGGGACGGGCTCGGGCAGCGGCGTCACGGGCACGCCCTCGTGCAGGGGGGTCATCGTGGCGAACCACGTCTCGGCCGGGGCGCTGCCGCCGAACAGGGTGCCCTCGTCGCACAGCCGGGGCGGCTCACCCGCGCACACCGATCGGGGCGGGCTGCGGTCCGACCAGGTCATCACGGCCGCGGCCAGCGAGGGGGTGGCCCCGACGAACCCCGCCGACCTGCTGCGCTGCGTCGTGCCCGTCTTGCCGATCATCGGGCGGTCCCAGTCGAACTGGTCGGCGGCGGCGGCGGCGGTGCCGATCGTGTGGTCCTGCGAGAGCCCGACGGCCAGGGTGTCGGCCAGGCCCGGCGCCACAGCCTGCTCGCACGCGGGCTGCGGGAGGGCGACGGGCGCGCCGGTGGGGTCGGTGACCGACGCGACGGGATCGGGAGCGCACCAGACTCCGTCGCTGACGAGGGTGGCGGCCACGTTCGCGAGCTCGAGAGGGATCGCCGGGACCGGTCCGAGGGTGAACGAGGCCCGCTCCTCCGCGCGTACCGCTTCGCCGATGGTGCGGCCCTGTCCGGCGGGGATGGCGAGGCTCTTGCGCATGCCGAGCGCGTGGGCCATGTCGACGACCGGGTCGACGGACCCGAGCTCGTCGAGCAGGGCGACGAAGGTGGTGTTGGGGGAGAGGGCCAGTGCGCGCTGCAGGGTCGTCTCGTCGTCGGCGCCCCCGTCGCCGGTGACGGTGTAGGGCTCCCCGGCGTCGGTGAACACCCGCGAGGTGTAGCGCTCGGGTGCGGGCACCTCGCTGCGGATGCCCAGGCCCGCCTCCATCGCCGCGGCCGCCGTGAAGATCTTGTAGATCGAGCCCGCGCCGTAGGGCACCGGCTCGGTGGGCAGCGCGTAGGCCGTCTGTCCCCGCGAGGCGTCGGGGCCGAGCTCGTGGTTGGCGGCCAGCGCCAGCACGCGGCGGGACTCCCGGCCGGGCTCCACGACGGCGACGGCGTTCGCGATGCCGTCGGTCGCCCCGGTCGGCACCTGCTCGCGGGCGGCCCGCGTGGCCGCCTCCTGGGCGCGCGGGTCGAGCGTGGTGCGGATCGTGTAGCCGCCGGTGCGCAGCTCGTGCGCGTCGAGGCCGCGGCCCTCGAGGTAGTCGACGACGTAGCGGCAGAAGAAGCCGGTGCCCGCGTCCGCGGAGACACAGCCCGGCTCCACCCGGCGCAGCGGCTCGACCACGCCCAGCCCGGTGGCACGGGCGGCGGCGGCCTGCTCCGGAGTGATCGAGCCGACGTCGGCCATCACGCTGAGCACCAGGTCACGGCGTTGTTTCGCCGCCTCGGGGGCGTCGACGGGGTCGAACGTGGACGGCGCCTTGACGATCGCGGCGAGCAGCGCGGCCTGGGGGAGCGTCAGCTCGGCGGCGGTGCTGTCGAAGTAGGTGCGGGCGGCGGCGGCCACGCCGTAGGCACCGTGGCCGAAGTAGACGGTGTCGAGGTAGCGGGCCAGGATCTCCTGCTTACTGAGTGCCTGCTCCAGCGCGAGCGCGGTGGTGACGTCGAAGAGCTTGCGGTCCAGGGTGTCGGCCACGGCGGCGTCGCGTTCGGCCGGCGTGTCGGCCACGGCGTACAGGCGGTGGTTCTTGACGTACTGCATCGTGATGGTCGACGCGCCCTGGCCCTCGAACGCGGCTCCGTTGGTCGCGAGGTTGGTCGCGATCGCCCGCGCGACGCCGACCCAGTCGACGCCGGCGTGGGAGAAGAAGCGGCGGTCCTCGATGGCGACCACGGCGGCCTTCATCGTCTCGGCGATGTCGCCCGGTTCGGTCGGCACGCGGTACTGGTCGTAGAGCCGCGCGATGGGCTCGCCGGTCGCGTCGGTGATCACGGTGGCCAGCGGGTTGCCTGCCGGGTCGGCGGGCCGGGGTGCAGGCGCCGGGGCCGCGGCGGTGACCGCCCGCGCCAGGCCGGCGAGCGGTACGACGGTGACCGCCGCGATCAGCGATCCGGCGAGGAGGGCGACGACCGCCGCGCGGCCGACCAGGCGGAGGGTCTGGGGCACCTGCATCTCAAACTTCTGTGTCGGGAGCTGATGGGTCGGGAGCCGATGGGTCGCGGGCTCACGGGTTGCGGGCAGCCGCGTCTCAGGCTTGCGGGCCGGTGGCACCTCAGACCGCCGTGAAGGTGACGCCGTGCCACCCGGTGGACCCGTCGGGGCCGGGGTTGATGGGCTCGACGCGCTCGGGGGTCTGGGTGTAGCCGGAGCGGTCGGTGGCGCGCACGGTGGCCGTGTGCAGGCCCGGCCCGAGCGGCACGCGCAGGAACCACATGCGCCAGGTGTCCACGTTCACCTCGGCGCCGAGCTCGGCGTCGCGCCACGGGCCGTCGTCGAGGCGCACCTCCACCCGTGCGATCCCGATCGTCGGCGCCCACGCGGTCCCGGCGATGGTCACCTCGCCCGCCGGGACCCGCTCGAACGGGCCCGGGGCATCGATCCGGGAGGCGGTCTTGATCGTCACGATGCCCTCGGGGTCGCCGTCCCAGCCGCGCCGCTCCCAGTAGGGGTCGAAGTCGAACGTGGTCAGCTCCAGTTCGGTGAGCCACTTGGTGGCGCTGACGTAGCCGTAGAGGCCCGGGATGACGACGCGCATCGGGAACCCGTGCTCGGGCAGCAGGGGCTCGCCGCCCATGCCGATGACGAGCATCGCGCGGTCGTCGGCCTCCACCACCCGTCGCAGCGGGGTGCCGATCGTGAAGCCGTCGACGGCGCGCCCCACGAGCTGCGTCGCCTCGGGCCGGGGACCCGCCTCGGCCAGCAGGTCGGTGAGCGGGACCCCGAGGAAGGTCGAGGTGGAGACGTAGGGGCCGCCGACGTAGTTGGACACGCACGTCATCGTGATCGGGTGCTCGACCAGCCGCCGGGACCGGATCTCGTCGAAGCTGAGCTCGACCTCCCGGTCGACCAGACCGGTGATCCGCAGCCGGGCGTCCTGGGCCCGTAGCCGGGGGACGGTGAGGTTGATGTCGACACGGTAGAACTCGGCGGGGGGCGTGAGGAACGTGGGCGTGCCGAGCTCGGGGAACGCCGCGTTCGCCGGGATCGGCGGGCTGGGCACGGTGGGGACGAGCGGTCCGACGGCGGCGCGGGAGGCCGCGACGTCGACCCGGCGGGAGAGCACCTCCCCACCGACACCCGCGACCACCGCCCCGGCGGCGACCCCGCCGGACGCCGCGAGGAACCTCCGGCGCGGCATCGAGGGCGCGGCGGACGGGTCATCGCGGGTGGCGGCGCGGGCGAGGCCGTGCAGCCCCGCGAACGCGGCGAGCCCGGCGACGAGTGCGGCGAGGGGG
>JAKDLE010000438.1 GCA_030453005.1 Pseudonocardia sp.
TACCGGCCGACCGGCGACAACGTCATGCTCTGATCATCAAGCCTGAATGTTTACAACGCGCTCTGTCCACACAACCCGGAACATGCGGCCGCCGTCTCCGGCAATTCGACAAACGGTCTCGATAACGCCATTCGACGGGCATGTGTCGGCGGCCTGTTGAATCAACCCTGGATCCGGGACGAAACCGCCGTGACCATCCTGGATATGAAGGATGCCGAAACCTTCTGACAAGGGTGAATCCCGCTGCCCGATGCGTAGCGGGAGGTCTTCGCCGCCGCGGCCGAAGATCGTCGCACTGACAGTCCAATCAATAGGCTGCTCCGGTTGCGCAGAGGCGGAGGTCGCGACGCCCAACAGCGAGGCGATGGCGACGAGCACAATCGCTACGGACCGCCGCACTATCACGTTCCAATCACGAAGAAATGTATTGGGCAGTTCTGAAGATTTACTCAAATGCCTCATGCCGTCGCACATACCGGAACGGAGGAGTGGCCGCGCTACCCCCATCTGGGTGTTCTACCGCGGCCGATTGTCCGGCAAGAAGACTTGCCAGCCCCGCAGCGGGAAGCCCGACCGGCCGTCGCCGTGGACGCGCTCCCCGAGCACCTGGTGGAGCTGGATGTTGTCGCGCTCGAAGCCCAGGCGGCACGCCGCCATGTAGAGCCGCCACACCCTGGCGCGCCCGATGCCGACGTCGGCGACGGCTTCGTCCCAGTGCGCCTCCAGGTTGGCCCCCCACCCGGCGAGGGTGCGGGCGTAGTGCTCCCGGAGGTTCTCCTCGTGCCGGATCTCGAAGCCTGCGTCGTTCATCGTCGACACGACGTGCCCGACGCTGTGCAGCTCCCCGTCGGGGAAGATGTAGCGGTTGATGAACGGGTCGAGCCGTCCCGACGGGGTGCGCGCCTCGGTGATGCAGTGGTTGAGCAGCCGCCCGCCCGGCCGCAGCCGTTCGTGGAGCGAGGCGAAGTAGGACGGCAGCTGCGTGCGCCCGACGTGCTCGGTGAGCCCGATCGAGCTGATCGCGTCGAACTCCGCCTCCGGGGCGTCGCGGTAGTCGACGTGGCGCACCTCGGCGAGGCCGTCGAGGCCCCGGCGGGTGATCTCGGCCTGGGCCCACGCCGCCTGGTTGCCCGAGAGCGTGACCCCCAGCGCCTTGACGCCGTGCTCGGCGGCGGTGTGCATGACCATCCCGCCCCACCCACAGCCGACGTCGAGCAGCCGCATGCCCGGCTCCAGCGCGAGCTTGCGCGCCACCAGCTCGTGCTTCTGCGCCTGCGCCTCCTCCAGCGTGGCCTGCTCGGTCGGGAACACCGCGCAGGTGTAGGCCATCGACGGGCCGAGCACCCACTCGTAGAAGCGGTTGGAGACGTCGTAGTGGTGCGAGATCGCCTTACGGTCGCGCGCCTTGGAGTGCAGGCGACCCGGCGGCCGGTACTCGAACTCCGGCGGCGGCATCCGGTGGCGCAGCCACACCGGCACCAGCTGGCGGGCCAACTGCACCCGCTGCGCCCGGGGGATGTCGTGCAGGATCACGTCCGGCATCGCGGCGAGGATCCCGTACAGCTCGCCCTCGACCTCGATCTCTCCGGTGACGTACGCCCGGGCCAGGCCCAGCGTGCCGGGGGCGGTCACCAGGCGGGCCAGCGCCCGCGGCGAGGCGATCCGCAGGGCGGCCTCCGCGCTGTCGGGGCCGGCCTTGCTCCCGTCGTATCCGATGATCCGCACCGGCACGTCCGGCCCGATGACACCCGAGATGATCTCCGCGACCTGCATCATGCCCTCCCCGTGACCTTGCTGTAGAGATCCGGCAACCGCCCGTCCGGGTCGTATCGCTGCTTGAGCGTCCGGTAGGCGGGCCCGTTGTAGTGCTCCCAGAACTCAGGCTCGTCGTAGTGCACGGTGGAGTACAGCGACTTGTGGCCGCCGAGCTCCGCCACGAGCTCCTCGATCCGGCGGTTGTGTCCCTCCGGGTTCCCGGGAATCTCGGGGACTCCTCCCCAGAACCCGACGTTGACGTAGAGCTCGGAGGCGTTCATCGGATACAGCGGCCAGGTGGTACTCGTGCCGTCTTCGTGGCCACGCAGCCGCAGCGGGCACAGCCACACCGGCTCGATGCCGATGTCGCGGTGGAAGGCGTCGAGGAACTCCGGCAGCCGCTGCACCGGGATCTCGACGTCCTGGATCACCGGCTCCTCCTGGGGCTGCCGCAGCAGGCTCCGCACCCGCGAGGAGAACCGGGTGCGGCGGTCGAGCGCCACGATGCGGCGGTACACGTCGGAGCGGCGGTAGCGCCGCGGCCACACGCGGCGCACCAGCGGGTTCTGTGCGCCGAGCGCGGCCGAGCACCAGAACCAGTCGGTGTCCCAGCGCCACAGGTAGTCGCGCACGGTGAGATGGTCGACGGTGCGCTCGCGCACGGAACGGTAGAACACCTGCTGCCCGGTGTAGTCGCTGACCGGGCCGGGGTCGTCGGTGAAGGTAGCCAGGGTGAGGTACTGCTCGTCGCGGGCGAACACCACGCCGTCGACGAAGTCGTACCGACCCGCGTCGCAGGCCGCCCGGATCGCCTCGGCCAACTCCCCGGTGGGGACGCGGTGGTGCTCCAGGCGCACGTGGGACGCGACCGGCGCCAGGTCGATCTCCAGACGCAGCGCGTAGCCGAGGGTGGCGTAGGAGTTGGCGAAGCCTGCGAACAGGTTGGCGTGCTCGCCGTCGGGCCGCACCGTGAGCACGTCCCCGCTCGCCACCAGCACGTCCATCTCGCGGACCGACTCGTGCGGCAGCCCGTGGCGGAACGACGTGGACTCGATGCCCAGCCCGGTCACCGCACCCCCGAGGGTGATCGTCTTGAGCTGGGGCACCACCAGCGGCATCAGGCCGTGGGCCAGTGTGACGTCGACGAGGTGCTCGTAGGTCGTCATGCCCTGCACCTGCGCGGTGCGGGCGGCGGGGTCGACCTCGATCACCCCGGTGAGCGCCGACGTGTCCAGCCGCTGGGCAGGCGCCGAACCGAAGCGGAACAGGTTGGACGTCTTCTTCCCTAGCCGCACCCGCGCGTCAGGCGGCAACCCCCGGTAGCGCCGCACGAGCTCGGCGACCGCCGTGTCGTGCGCGGCGCGCCCGACGGTCGGCGGGACGACGGTGGAGAACCCGGCGACACTCATGAACGGGGACGCTAGTACGCGCCGCCCGGGCTGCCCACCCCGCTGGTGAGGGCGTTTCCGTCACACCCGTCAGGCCCGGCGGCCGCGCACCAGGCCCGGGAGTGCGGAGACCCCCGTCAGCGGCCGGAACGCCTCGGCGGCGGCGGTGAGGGAGCGGTGCTCGTCGTCGGCCAGGCGGATGTCGGCGGCTGCGGCGTTGCTCTCCACCTGCGCGACGCTCGACCCCCCCCGGCTCGCGACGACGTTCGGCAGGTGCACGAGCCAGGCCAGCGCGATCTGGGCGGGCGAGGCGTCGTGGGCGGCGGCCACGTCGCGCAGGGTGTCGAGCAGCGGCGCGGCGGCGGTGAGGTTCTCCGGCAGGAACATCGCGTTCGCCGCCCGCACTCCCCCGGACGGCCTCCTGTCGGGACCGTAGCGTCCCGACAGAAGTCCCTGGGCGAGCGGGCTGTAGGCCATCACCAGGTGCCCGGTGCGCTGCGCCCACGGCAGCATCTCCGCGAGCGGCCCGCGGGACACCAGGCTGAACTGCACCTGGTTCGACAACACCCGCCCGCCGGCGCCCGCTGTGCCGGTGCTCGCGCCCGCAAGCGACGCTTCGGCCCGCTGCCAGCGCCGCAGCGGGTAGTTCGACACCGTTGTGGATCAGTACGTATGAGTGAGCGCACCTTCCACAGCCGCTACCTCGC
>JAKDLE010000439.1 GCA_030453005.1 Pseudonocardia sp.
CCTGGTTCAGATGCAGGTTCCGCCGTTGCGAATGGACAAGCCCGAGGACATCGGTCCTGCCTGGGACCAGGCGCTGGCGGCCGACCGCCCGACGGTGCTGGACGTGCGGTGCGACCCGAACGTCCCGCCGATCCCGCCGCACGCCACGACCGAGCAGATGCTCAGCATGGTCAAGGCGATGCTGGCGGGCGACGAGGACCGCTGGGGCGTGATGCGCCAGGGCGTCAAGACCAAGCTCCAGGAGTTCCTCCCGCACCGGAAGGGCTGAGCCGGTTGGCGGACACGACCCCGGTCGAGTCGGTCGAGGTGTCGGTGCTCACCGTCCCCACCGACGCACCGGAGGCCCGCGGCACCGGCTGGACCTACGGGCCCCCGGCCTGCGCGCAGGTTGTCACCGACCAGCTCGCGGACCAGGTGCTCGGCCGCGACGCCCTCGACGTGGGCGGCGCGTTCGACGCCATGGTCAAGGCCGTGCGCAACGCCGGGCGCCCGGGCGCGGTCGGCTACGCGATCTCCGCGGTGGACCTCGCGCTGTGGGACCTCAAGGCCCGGCTGCTCGGCGTGGCGCTGCACCGGCTGCTCGGCGCGGTCCGCACCGAGGTCCCCGTCTACGGCAGCGGCGGGTTCACCACCTACGACGCCGGGCGGCTGCGCGAGCAGCTGGGCGGCGGCAACCGCGGCGCGCGGGTCGCGCTGCTCGCCCGCGGCGAGCTGGGCCTGCGCGGTGCGGCGGCCGAGGTCGAGGCGGGCGGCGGCACCGCGTTGCCGATCGAGGTCGACACCGCCGATCCCGGGCAGCTGGAGCGGGCCGCCGACCGGGTGGAGCGCGAGCTCGGCCCGATCGACGTGTGGGTCAACGTGGCGTTCACCTCGGTGTTCGCCCCGTTCATGAAGATCGAACCCGCGGAGTACAAGCGGGTCACCGAGGTGAGCTACCTCGGCTACGTGTACGCGACGAGGGTGGCGCTGGACCGGATGGTCCCGCGGGACCGCGGCACGATCGTGCAGGTCGGCTCCGCGCTGGCCTACCGCGGCATCCCGCTGCAGTCGGCCTACTGCGGGGCCAAGCACGCCATCCAGGGCTTCCACGACTCGCTGCGCACCGAGCTGCTCCACGAGAAGAGCAACGTGTCGGTGACGATGGTGCAGATGCCCGCCGTGAACACCCTGCAGTTCTCCTGGGTGCTCTCCCGGATGCCGGACCACCCCCAGCCGGTGCCGCCGATCTACCAGCCCGAGGTGGCGGCCCGCGCCGTGCTCCACGCCGCCGACCACCCCAGACGCCGCGAGTACTGGGTGGGCGGCTCCACGGTGGGCACGTTGATCGCGAACAAGTTCGCGCCCGGCCTGCTGGACCGCAACCTGGCCCGCACCGGCTTCTCCGCCCAGCAGACCGGCGAGCCGCACGACCCCGACCAGCCGGTCAACCTGTGGGAGCCCGCCGACGGGCCCGGCGGTCGCGACTTCGGCGCGCACGGCGTGTTCGACGACAAGTCCACCGGGCGCAGCTACCAGCTGTGGGCCTCGCAGCACCACGGCCTGCTCGGCGCGCTGGCCGGTGGCGCGGCGGCGCTGCTCGCCCTGACCGCGGCCAGGGCGGCCACCCGATGATGACACCGGTGGTCCGCGTCGCGTGGGGTGGCCTGCTGCTGATCGCCCCCGGCGCCGTGCTCGCGGTGACCATCCGCAGCGATCCGGCGTTTCTGGGCACGGCCAGGGCCGTGCTGCGGGTGCTCGGGGCGCGCCATCTCGTGCAGGCAGGCGTCGAGCTGACCGCCCCCCGCCCGGCGGTGCTCGCCGTCGCTGCCGTGGTGGACGGCCTGCACGCCGCGTCCGGGCTCGCGTACGGCGCACTCGACCCCAGGTGGCGTCGGTCGGCCCTGCTCGACGCGGCCGTCGCCGCCGGATTCTGCCTGTCCACCGTCCGATCCGCCCGACACCACCGACCGGAGCCGTCATGAGCGTGTTACGCAGGACCAGTACAGCCACGACCGAGGACGTCGAGCACGTCGTCGACCGGATGGTGCGCAACGTGGCGCACGGCCGGTTCGAGCGCTCGCTGTCCGGGCTGACCGCGGTGTCGGCCGTGGTGACCGGGACCGAGGTGTTCCTGGAGCACTACAAGGGCAGCTTCGGGAACAAGTGGATGTGGACCCCCGTGGTGTTGGCGCCGCCGCTGGCGGTGGCCGGCGTCGGCGGGGTGTTCTCCAAGCGGTGGGCCAAGACGGCCCTGCCGGTGACCGCGGGGCTGTACTTCGCCAACGGCCTGCTGGGGGAGTACTTCCACGCCCGCGGGGTGGCCCGCAAGCCCGGCGGCTGGCGGCTGTGGACCTACAACCTGCCGATGGGCCCGCCGATCTCCGCGCCCGGCCTGATGGCGATGGTCGGCGGCATGGGGCTGCTGGCCTCGGTCCTGCGGAGGGAACGGTGAGCGGTCACAACACGAGCAGGCCCGACCACCTCCCGAAGCTGCGTCCCGGGCAGCAGCCGCCGGACCCGTCGTGGCTGCCGCGGCAGCGTCGTGGCACCACCCCGCAGATGATCGGCCGTTACCCCGACTTCGACGTGTTCGACGCGCTCGACACCTGGGACGAGGCCACGAAGAAGGTCGTGCTCGCCCGGCTCGACCCGCCGGGCCCGCTGCGGTTCTTCACGCGAGTGGAGGAGCCGGCGCTGCGCGCGTTCTGCGACACCGTGCTGGCCCAGGACGGTGAGCCGCGGGTCCCGGTGGCGGAGATGGTCGACGCCAAGTTCGCCGACGGGCACCTGGACGGCTACCGCTACGCCGACATGCCCCGCGACGACGAGACGTGGCGCCGCGTGCTGGCCGGGCTCGACCACACCGCGCGCCAGGGCGACCGGTGCAGCTTCGCCGAGTGCACCGCGCAGCGCCGGGAGGACATCGTCGGGGAGTTCGCGCAGGCGCGGCTCGCCGGCGGGCCGTGGGAGTCGCTCGACGTCACCCGCGCCTGGTCGATCGTGATGCGGGCCACCCTGGCCGCGTTCTACTCCCATCCCTGGGTGTGGAACGAGATCGGGTTCGGCGGGCCCGCCTACCCCCGCGGGTTCATGCGCCTGGGCGGTCCCGGGCAGGCGGGAGCCGCGGGCCGGGAGCCGTTCGAGGCTCCGGGCGCCTTCGACGTCGACCCGGTCCGGGACCGCAGCTGATGGGCACCTTCTGGCGCGGGATCCTCAAGGGCTCGACGGGGCCGCGGGACAACGACTCGCGCTACCTGCGCGACGTGCACACCCGCGACCTGCCCGGCGAGGCCACGATGCGCCGCTACGCCGACGACGACGAGGTCGACCTCGTGATCGTCGGCGCCGGGGCGGGAGGCTCGGTGCTGGCCCAGCGCCTGGCCCGGCACGGCTGGCGCATCGTCATCCTGGAGGCGGGCCCGTTCTGGCACCCGGACGAGGACTGGGTCTCCGACGAGGCGGGCAGCCACGAGCTGTACTGGACCCAGGAGCGCGTCATCGGCGGCGCCGACCCGATCAAGCTGGGCAAGAACAACTCCGGGCGCGGCGTGGGCGGCTCGATGGTGCACTACGCCGGCTACACCCCGCGGTTCCATCCGAGCGACTTCACGACGTTCACCGACGACGGTGTCGGCGCCGACTGGCCGATCGGCTACGCCGACCTGCTCCCGCACTACGAGCAGGTCGAGGCCGAGCTGCCGGTCGCCGGGCAGGACTGGCCGTGGGGCCACCCGCACCGCTACCCGTTCTCCCCGCACCCGGTCACCGGCGCCGCCGCGACGCTGCGCGAGGGCGCCCACCGCTGCGGCATCGAGATGCGGGTCGGGCCGGTCGGGATCGTCAACGGCACGTTCGGCAACCGGCCGCA
>JAKDLE010000440.1 GCA_030453005.1 Pseudonocardia sp.
CGCCGCCCGCGGCGAGGGTGAGCAGCGGGGCGGCGAGCACCGCGCTGCTGGAGGGTCCGATGTTCCGCGACGCGGCGCCCAACGGCACGACGCCCGAGGGATCGGCGCCCGAGGGCAGGTCGACCCCGTCGGCCGAGAGGACCACCGACTGCACCCCGCTGCCGGTGAGGGTGCCCAGCGCCGACTCGTTGATGACGCTGTCGGCGGGCCACGCGGTGTCGGGGAGCACCGGGGTGCCGAGCAGGTCGGCGACGATCGCCTGGCCGGAGGTGACCGCGTCGACGGCCGAGGCCGCCAGGCCGTGGCGGGTGAGCGCCACGACGTCGGCGTCGGCGAAGGGCAGCGCGAGCACGCACGCGCCGCGGGTGGCGGCCCGGAACGCCTCCAGCCAGCCCGCCGCCGTGGCGGCGCCCCGCCCCGGGACGAGCGCGCCGTCGGCTCCGACCACCTGGTAGCCGTCGCTCATGGCCGCCGCGGTCTGCAGCAGGTCGGGGTCGACCGCGACGCAGGTGGCGGCCCGTGCCGCCGGGCCCGCACCGGCCAGCGCCGCGACCAGTCCGCCGAGCCTGCCCGCGGGGGCGAACGAGTCGGCGAGGGGGGCGTCGGTCAGCAGGGTCGGTGCCCCCGGCACCGTCGAGAGCCGCCGCGGGCGGTCCGCCACGGGGTAGAGCAGGGTGAACGGCGTGGCCGTGTCCGGGGCGGCCGTCACCGCTGCAGACCCGTCCGCACCGGGAGGGAGCCCGAGCACCGGCAGGAGCATGCGGACGGCGGCCAGCCGTGCGCGGTCGCCGCCCTCTGGTACCCCGTTGACGTTGATCAGCAGCTCGTAGACCCCGGGGCCGGACAGGGCGAGCGTCGACTCCGGGGCGCCGCGCAGCGGCACCGTGAGCCGGACGGGCACCTGTGCACCCGCGTCGAGGCTGTCGACCTCCCCGCCCGGCCCGAGCTCCTGAAACTCCGGCACGATCACGTCGGTGGGGGCGACGCCCTCCAGCGCCTCACGCACCGCGCCCTCGGTACGCAGCGGCAGGCCGCGCTGCAGTCGGATGCCGAGACCGTCCACGCGCTCGTCGCCGGTGTTGCTGAGCACGCCGGTGATCGTGAGCACGGTCGGACCGGTGGCGGTGACGATGCGCGGGTCGAGCGCGTCGAGTCGCAGCTCCAGGCCCTGGTCGACGTCGACCGGCTGCTGGGGGCGCCCGGCTAGCGCCGCTCCGGTTAATGGACCCGCGAGCAGCAGCACGACCGTCGCGACCAGGGCCGCGACCGTCCTCTTCACGCGGTGTCCCCCAGTAGATCGGTGGCCCGCCGGATCAAGCGGCGCTCGTCGGCGTAGGCCAGCCGCGACTCCAGCTCCTCCAGCGGCACCCACGCCACCTCGGAGACCTCCAGGTCGGAGTCGGACAGCTCGCCGCCGAGCGCACGCAGCAGGAAGTGGTGCACGGTCTTGTGCACGCGTCGGTCCTCGGCGACGAACCAGAAGTCGATGGTGCCCAGGGGTGCGACCACGGAGCCGATGATGCCGGTCTCCTCCTCGACCTCCCGCATCGCCGCCTGCTCAGCCGTCTCACCTGCCTCGATGTGGCCCTTGGGTAGCGACCACAGCAGCCGTCCGCGCCGGTCGAGCCGCCCGATGACCGCGGCCGTACCCGAGGCGTGGTCGACGACGAGGCCGCCCGCGGAGGTCTCGTCGACCGTGCGCAACCTGCGCCGGCGATCGGGGTTGCGGCGTTCGGAGGGAGCACCCGCGCGGCGCCTACCCGAGCGGCCGCGGGATGTCGACATGACTCGATGGTAACGAGACCGCCGCGGCGGCACTCCGGGCGCGCGCACCTCAGAGATCGATACTCCGGCGCGAGCCCGGTCGGCGGCGCCTAGAATGGTTCGTCGTGTCCGCCACGTCCCCACACCTCGCGCCCCCACACCTCGTCTCGGCCGAACTCGAGCGGGCCCAGCACAATGCGCTCGTGGACCTCGTCCCGATCCCGCCGGTGGCCGACGACCTGGCCGCCCGGTTCGCGGCGGCCGGACATCGACTGTTCCTCGTCGGTGGCAGCGTGCGCGACGCGCTGCTGGGCCGTGAGGCAGGCGACCTCGACTTCACCACCGACGCCCGGCCCGAAGCCGTGCTCGCCCTGATGGCGGGCTGGGCCGAGGCGGTGTGGGACACCGGGATCGCCTTCGGCACCGTCGGTGCGCGTCGGCACGGGCGGCCGGTGGAGATCACCACCTTCCGGGCCGACAGCTACGACCGCGTCACCCGCAACCCCGTCGTCGCGTTCGGGGAGACGATCTCCGACGACCTGGTGCGCCGCGACTTCTCCGTCAACGCGATGGCCGTCGAGATCACCGGGGAGCGCCGCTTCGTCGACCCGCACGCGGGGCTCGCCGCCCTGCACGCGGGCGTCCTGGACACCCCCGCCACGCCCGAGGAGTCCTTCGCCGACGACCCGCTGCGGATGCTGCGTGCCGCCCGGTTCGTCTCCCAGCTCGGGCTCACCCCCGCCCCGCGCGTCGTGGCGGCGATGTCCGCGATGGCCGGTGAGCTGGCCCGGATCACGCGCGAGCGGGTGCAGGCCGAGCTGTCCAAGCTGATGCTCGGCGCGCACCCGCGGCGGGCGATCGAGCTGCTCGTCGACACCGGGTTGGCCGAGCACGTGCTGCCCGAGGTGCCCGCGATGCGCCTCGCCGTCGACGAGCACATGCAGCACAAGGACGTCTACGTCCACTCGCTGGTGGTCATGGAGCAGGCCATCGAGAGGGAGGGCCCGGCCGGTCCTGATCTGGTGTTGCGCCTCGCCGCACTCCTGCACGACATCGGCAAGCCCGACACCCGCCGCAAGGAGCCCGACGGGCGGGTCAGCTTCCATCACCACGAGGTCGTGGGCGCGAAGATGACGCGGCGGCGCCTGCGCGATCTGCGGTACCCGAAGTCGGTGGTCGACGAGGTGGCGCAGCTGGTGTTCCTGCACCTGCGCTTCCACGGTTACGGCAACGGCACGTGGACCGACTCCGCCGTACGCCGCTACGTCACCGACGCCGGGCCGCTACTGGAACGCCTGCACAAGCTGGTGCGCAGCGACTGCACCACCCGCAACCGCCGCCGTGCCGCCGCCCTGCAGCGCAGCTACGACGGCCTGGAGGAGCGCATCGCGGAGCTGCGCGCCCAGGAGCAGCTCGACTCCATCCGCCCCGACCTCGACGGCAACGCGATCATGGCGATCCTCGGCATCCCCGCGGGGCCGCAGGTGGGCAGGGCCTACAAGCACCTCCTGGCCGTCCGCATGGAACGGGGCCCGCTGACGCCGGAGGACGCGGAGGCGGAGCTGCGCCGCTGGGCCGCGGAGCACGGCGTCACCTGAGCCGCCTGAGTTGCAGTAAGGCCACCTTCACGCCATCTCGTTGCGGCAAGGTGGCCTTACTGCAACAGGGGGTGCGGGATGGGGCGGCGGAGTTGCTGGTCGTGGGCCAGTAGGCCGAGCACGTAGAGGGCCGCCGCGGCGGCCAGCAGCCACGGTGCACGGCCGTCGGGTGGGCTGAGGAACGCCGCGGCCGACACCGCCAGCACATAGCCGACGTTGAACACGATGTCGTAGAGCGCGAACACCCGGCCGAGCACGCCGTCCGCGGCCTCGACCTGCACCGCGGCGTCCGTGCTGAGCTTGACGACCTGCCCGGCCAGCCCGATCACGAACGCGGCCACCATCACGGCGGGCAGGCTCAGCAGCGCGGCCAGCCCGAGCTGGGTGACCGCGGCGACGACGAGCGCGATCCGCACCGTGCGCGGCCTGCCGAGGCGCCGCACCAACCACGGCGTCACCAGCGCGGCCGTGCCCAGCCCGGCC
>JAKDLE010000441.1 GCA_030453005.1 Pseudonocardia sp.
GGTGCGGGTGATGGCCTCGGCGACCTCGTCGAGCCGCGCCTGGTCGCGGGCGGCGAGCACGACCCGGGCGCCGGCGGCGGCCAGGGCCCGCGCGGTTGCGGCGCCGATGCCCCGGCTGGCCCCGGTGACCACGGCCACTCGGTCGTGGAGCGGGGCTGCCTTGTGTGTCGACATGGTCATCTCTCCTCGGACTCGTAGTGCTCAGGCGGTGGTGGGTGCCCGGCGGGACAGGGGCAGGGCGACGCTCAGGCCGATCAGGATGAGTAGGCCGCCGAAGCGCACGACGGGCAGCAGCGGGAACAGCATGGGAACTGCGAGGCTCAGCACCGAAGCCGCCCCGACGGCGGCTACCACGATGCCGGCGATCGCGAGCCAGCGCGGGACCAGTCGCAGGATGAGCGAGGGCACCGCGACCCCGGCGAGGAGTAGAGCCGATCCGAGGGCGAACCCGACGCCGCCGAAGGCGAACGACATGGTCGACAGCGCCCGGACCAGCGCCGGGTCGCCGAGGGACGCCGCCATCGAGGCGGTCCATGCGACGAGCCCGCTCACCGCCAGCGATCCGGCGGCGAGGATCCCGCCGACCAGCCCGATGACCGGCCCGGCCACGCGGGCACCGAGGCCCTGCAGGCGGTGGGTCGCGGCCGCGGTCCATACCGCCAGCGGCGCGGACGCGGCCACCAGGAGCACGGCGGACACCGTCGCCTGCACCGGGCTCGCCTGCAGCGTGGCCAGCACGGTGGGGGCGTCGTCGGTGGGCATCACGCCGGGGTAGGTCACGGCGGCGGCGATCGTGAGCCCCGCGTACGCCGCGATGGGAAGCGGCAGCGGAGGACCACCACGGCCGGGGCGTCGCGGTCCGGGGCGCCGGGCTCCTGGGTTGTCGCCGGTGGTGCGGTGTTCGGTGCCGGAATCGGTGTCTGCGGGCATCAGTCTCTCCTCATTCTCACAGTAAATCGTTACAAGTTGTAACAGTGACTCTTGGGGAACAGTCTGTCAAGCAGTATCGTTCCGCTCATGAGTCCATCCGAGGCCGACAGCGCGCTGCCCGCAGGCGGCGGCGCCTTCCTGCTGACCCAGCTCGGCACCCACGCCGCGCAGGCGTTCGCCGAGCGGATCGCTGAGCTCGACCTGACCCCACCCCAGGCCGGCCTGCTGCGAGCGGTCGCGTTCGGACCCGGCCGCAGCCAGCAAGCCCTGGCTCAGCAGCTCGGCACCGCGCCCACGCGCCTCGTCGCCCTCGTCGATGGCCTGGAGCAGCGGGGTCTCCTGGAACGCCGGCGCAACCCAGGCGACCGGCGGCTGCACGCCGTACACCTCAGCGTCGCCGGCGAAGCCGTCATGGCCGACATCGGGCGCGTCTCCCGCGACCACAACGACGCCGTCCTATCCGCCCTCGACCCCGCCGAGCGCGAGCAGCTCCGCGCCCTGCTCGCCCGGGTCGCGACCGACCGCGGCCTTACCCCCGGAGTGCACCCCGGCTACCGGACCTTGTCCGCCGCCGATCCCGGTTCGCCATCGCGCGAGGACCGCGCGACGTACTGAAGACGCCGTCGTCGCATGCGCCTGGGCGCGGACGCCAAACTGTGTCAGAAGCCGATCCACCTGTGGGACGGTCGGTGACGTCGTGGACCTTGAACGTGGTCCGAGCGGGTATGTCAGGTAGCCGACGACGAATAGGAGCAGACCGAACACGAGCGCCGACGACATCTGCCCGTTGGCCTGCTCGCGGCGGCTACTGGTAGCTGACGGCGTCGGGCCGGACGACGAGCACCACGCGGTCGGCGGCATCGCCGGGCGGCCCGTCCATCGCCAGCGCGTATCGCCGCGCCAGCTCGCCGAAGAACGTCGCTCCCGGATCAGCGTCGATACGTTCGACCTGCCCGCGGATCTCCAGGTAGCGGTACGGTTCGTCCGGATCATTGATCGACATTGCGACGCGCGGCTCGGCCGTAACGTTGCGGTGCTTGCGCCGCGTCGTGGTGGTGGTGAATCGCAGGTGCGTCCCGTCCCAGGTGAACCACATCGGGTTCACCTGCGGCATCCCGCCCGGCCGGAGGGTGGCGAGGTGCGCGAACAGCGGCCGCGTGAGCAGGTCGAGATGGCTGTCGGGGATCACGGCGCGACGCCTTCGCGGGCCGGTGTCTCGCCGCGCACCCAGGCCATGTCCGGGTAGCGATCTCCCGCCGGCCGCAGCCGGTCCAGCCGGGCTCGCTCGTCGGCGTCCAGGGTGACGGCAAGCGCGGCGGCATTCTCCTCCACATACCGCACGCGCTTCGTGCCCGGGATCGGCACGACATCGCCTCCCTGTGCGAGCAGCCAGGCCAGCGCGATCTGTCCGGGCGTGGCCGCGTGTGCAGTGGCGATGTCGCGGATGACGGCCACCGCGTCGAGGTTGCGTGCGAGATTCTCGGCCTGGAATCGCGGCAGGGAACGGCGGAAGTCATCGGCCGCGAGGCCGGCGACGTCGCGGAGCGCGCCGGTCAGCATGCCCCGCCCGAGCGGGCTGTAGGGCACCAGCCCGATGCCGAGCTCGCGGCAGGTCGGGACCACCGACGCCTCCACGTCGCGGCTGAACACCGACCACTCCGACTGGACCGCGGCGATCGGGTGCACCGCGGCGGCCCGCCGGATCGTCGCCGCCGACGGCTCCGACAACCCAAGGTGACCGACCTTCCCCGCGGTCACCAGCTCGGCCATCGCGCCCACCGTGTCCTCGATCGGCACCCGCGGGTCGGTCCGGTGCAGGTAGTAGAGGTCGATCCGGTCGACGCCGAGCCGGCGCAGCGACGCCTCGCAGGCCTCACGGACGCGTCCCGGCGTGGCGTCCACCCCGACCGCGCGACCATCGGGGCCGGTCACGATGCCGAACTTGGTGGCGAGCACGACCTCGTTGCGACGGGTCGCGAGCACAGCGGCAAGGAGCTCCTCGTTCGCACCGCTGCCGTACATGTCGGCCGTGTCGAGAAGGGTCACGCCCAGGTCGAGCGCGCGGTGCAGGGTCGCCAGCGCCTCGGCCCGGTCGGGTGGGCCGTAGGCGAAGCTCATCCCCATGCAGCCCAGGCCCAGTGAGCTGACGTTGAGCGCACCGAGGGCGCGGCTGGGCAGGGTCGTTCCGGGCATGGGTGTCTCCAGGAATCGGTACGGGTGGACGGACTGCCGGGTCAGGGTGCGCAGGAACCGCCGTAAGCGGCGATCTTGAACTCAATGGCGTCCAGCGCGAACGTCAGCGCCTGCAGCTGCGCACGCACAGCGCCGCGGTGCTGCTCCAGCATGCGCAGCCGCTCGGGCACGGTCGCCTCGCCCTGCGCGACCAGGCCGACGTAGCGTTGCAGCTCGCGGATCGGCATGCCGGTCATCCGCAGCCTGGTCAGGAACACCACGCGGGCGAAGTCGCCGGCGCCGTACACCCGGTGGCCCGCCGCGTTGCGGGGCACGGCCAGCAGCCCGACGCGCTCGTAGTAGCGCAGCGTGTGGGCGCTGACCCCGGCCAGCTCGGCGATCTCGGCGATCGTCAGGGCGGCGTCTGAGGCGACGGTGGCGCCGTCCTGAGCAGCCAGCGTGTCGGTCGGGTCCGGCGAGGCCGGGCGCTGGTGCATCGAGGTGGTCACGATGTTGACGGTAGGCCTTCGAGCGCGCTCGAACACCAACGGCATGTGACGGTCACCACACGCGATGGGGACAAGCGGCGGGCCGCGGCCGACGGCCGTCCCATCGAGCGAAGGGGGTCGCTGCGCTACTGGCGCGCATGCACGACATGATCGTCAACGTCCCCGGTAGGGATCGCTGATCGGTCAAGGTTCCTGCTCGGTGCCGCTTCGACATGGAGGCGACGA
>JAKDLE010000019.1 GCA_030453005.1 Pseudonocardia sp.
CTCTCCACATCCCCGGGCGACCGAGGTGTACCCAGCCGGGAAGTGGGCACCAGTAGGCTGGCAACCGGGACCGATTTGTCCGCTCGGCGTCAGGCGGCCGTGGTGCGGGCGCTCTCGCCTCGAGTGATGACCAACGCGACCGGGTCTCCCCGCCGGCCGCGCCCGTGCGCCGGAGAGGAGGTGATGCGTGCTCGCACTCGTCGTCGCCCATCTCGCGGTCGCGGGACTGCTGCCGCTCGTCTCCGCCCGCCACCGCCGCGCCGCGTTCGCCGTGGCGGCGGTGCTGCCCGCCGTCACGCTGGCCTGGGCGCTCGGCCACGCCGGTGCGGCGCTCGGGCCGGGGGTGACGAGCACGCTGGCCTGGGCGCCGGCCCTCGGTCTGCAGCTGAGCTTCCGGCTCGACGCCCTCGCGCTCGCGATGGTGGTGCTGGTCTCCGGGCTGGGCGCGGTGATCCTCGTCTACAGCACCGGGTACTTCGGCGCACGCTCCGAGGAGGCCAACCGGTCCGCGGCGCTGCTGCTCACGTTCGCGGGCGTGATGCTCGGGCTCGTACTGGCCGACGACCTGCTCACCCTCTACGTGTTCTGGGAGCTCACCTCCGTCACCTCCTACCTGCTGATCGGGCAGAGCGGGGAGAAGCGGGAGAGCCGCCGGGCCGCACTGCAGGCGCTGCTGGTCACGATCTTCGGCGGGCTCATGATGCTGCTGGGGTTCGTGCTGCTCGGCGAGGCCGCGGGCACCTACCGGATCTCCGAGATCGTCGCGGACCCGCCACGCGGTGCGCTCGTCACCGCGGCGCTGCCGCTGATCCTGCTCGGGGCGTTCACGAAGTCCGCGCAGCTGCCGTTCCACCCGTGGCTGCCCGCCGCGATGGTGGCGCCCACGCCCGTGAGCGCCTACCTGCACGCCGCGTCGATGGTCAAGGCCGGGGTCTACCTGGTGGGGCGCCTGTCGCCCGCGTTCGCCGAGCTCGCGGTGTGGTGGGTGCCGATCGTCGTCGCCGGGATCGGCACGATGCTGATCGGCGGCTGGCGGGCGCTGGCCGAGACCGATCTCAAACGGGTGCTCGCCTTCGGCACCGTGAGCCAGCTCGGTTTCCTCATGGTGCTGCTCGGCGTGGGCGGGCGGATCGCCGCGCTCGCCGGCGTCGTGATGCTGCTCGCGCACGGGCTGTTCAAGGCGCCGCTGTTCATGATCGTCGGAGCCATCGACCACGCCACCGGTACCCGTGACCTGCGCAAGCTCTCCGGTCTGCGGACCTCCCTGCCCGGGCTCACCGTGGCGGGCGCACTCGCCGCGGCGTCGATGGCGGGTCTGCCGCCGTTCGTCGGGTTCGTCGGCAAGGAGGCGGCGTTCGAGGCGTTCTTGCATGAGGGTGGGGTCCGGGGGTGGCTGATCGCGCTCGGCCTGCTCGCAGGCTCCGTGCTCACCGCCGCGTACAGCGCGCGCTTCGTGTGGGGGGCGTTCGCGACCAAGCCCGGACGCGCCGCCACCCAGGTGCCCACGCCCGGGGCGCACACCCCCGGCGCGCTGCTCACCGGCCCGGTCTGGCTGTGCGCCGTGGCCGGGCTCGCGCTCGGCGTCGGCTACCCGACCCTCGAGGCCCTCGCCGCCTCCTACGCCGCCCAGCACCCGGCCGTTGACGCCGAGGCCGCGGCCTACCACCTCGCACTCTGGCACGGCCTCGGCCTGCCGCTGTTGTTCTCCGCGGTCGCGATCGGCGGCGGCCTCCTCCTGCACCATCTGCGGACCCGCACCACCCACCTGCACCACCGGAGCCCGCTCGGCGCCCAGCGCGGGTATGAGGCCACCCTCGAGGGCCTGGAGCGGGCGGCCGTCGGCGTCACGGGGCGGTTGCAGGTCGGCTCGCTGCCCGCGTACCTGGCCACGATCCTGGCGGTGCTCGTGCTGCTCGTCGGGCCCTCCACGCTCCTGGGCGGCACCTGGCCCAGCGGCCAGGTGCTCTACCACGAGGCCGTACAGGTACCGCTGGCCGCCGCGGTGATCGTCGCGGCGCTGGCCGTGGCGCGGGCCCGCCGCCGGTTCACCGCGGTGCTGCTCGTGGGCGTCGTCGGCTACGGCGTCGGCGGGCTGTTCGTCGTCAACGGGGCGCCGGACCTCGCGCTGGCCCAGTTCCTCGTCGAGACACTGTCGCTGGTGGCGTTCGTGTTCGTGCTGCGCAGGCTGCCCGCGAACTTCACCGAGCAGCCCTCGCTGCGCCGGGCGCAGCTGTTCAAGGCGGCGCTCGCCACGGTCGGCGGCATCGTCGTGGCCGGGGTCGCCGTGGTGCTCTCCGGTGCGCGGGTCGGCCCCGCCTCGGCCGCCGACGGCTTCATCGCACTCGCCCCCGACGAGGCGGGCGCCAAGAACATCATCTCCGCGATCCTTGTCGACTTCCGCGCCCTGGACACCGTCGGCGAGATCGGTGTGCTGTTCGTGGCGGCCGCCGGAGTGGCGAGCCTCGTGCTGGCCACCCGCTACGACCGGCGCGGCGGCGAGGACGGGCGCGGGGGCCGCACCCCGATGGAGAGCGGACAGGGCAGCCCGCGCCACGAGGAGGACGTGCTCGGATGACGGCCGGACAGCGCGACGAGCAGGTGCCCTTCGACGAGTGGGACGTCCCACGCCAGGGCTGGTGGCTGTCGGGGGAGTGCCGCGACTCCTACAGTCGGACGCTGCTGCTGGAGATCGCCACGCGCACGCTGTTCCCGACGATGCTGGTGTTCTCGCTGTACCTGCTGCTGGTGGGGCACTACTCGCCCGGTGGCGGGTTCTCCGGCGGCCTGGTGGCGGGGCTGGCGTTCGTGCTGCGCTACATGGCGGGGGGCGCCGTCGGGCTCGGCGCCGTCGTCACCCTCCGCTCACCGGTCCTCCTCGGGTCCGGTCTGATGATCGCCGTGCTGACGGGCCTGGCCCCGTTGCTCGTCGGCGCCCCCGCGCTGTCGAGTGCCTACCTCAGCGTCGAGCTGCCCCTGGTCGGCACGGTCTCCTCCCAGACGAGCCTGCTGCTCGACGTCGGGGTCTACCTGCTGATCGTCGGGGCGGTGCTGGACCTGCTGCGCTCGCTCGGCGGCGGAATCGAACGCGACATGCAGGACGCGGGTGAGCGGCCGTGATCACCGTCAACGCGACCATGGCACTGACGATCGCCGTGCTGTTCGCCACCGGCTTCTACCTGCTGCTGCAGCGCTCCCTGATGCGCGTGCTCATCGGCGTCGTCGTACTGGGGCACGGCACCAACCTGCTGCTCCAGCTCGCGGGAGGCCCGCCCGCGGCTCCCCCGATCCTGGGTACCGTGCCCGCCGAGGCGATCGGCGACCCCCTGCCGCAGGCCCTCGCCCTCACGGCCGTGGTCATCACGTTCGCGCTCACCACGTTCCTGCTGGCCCTGGGTTACCGCGCGTTCGTCCTGGTCGGGCACGACGAGGTGCAGGACGACATCGAGGACCGCCGCATCGGCACCCAGTCGCTGCCCACGGCCTCCCTGGCCGATCCCGACGACGAGGTCGACGAGGCGGCGGACGACGACGTCGAGTCGCAGGCGGGCCGATGACGCCGGACGTGGCGTTGATCGTCCCGTTGCCGGTGCTGCTGCCCCTGCTGGGCGCCACGGTCACCGTGGTCGGCAGTCGCTCACCCGCGCTGCAGCGGGTCGTCGGCATCGTCACGTTGACCTCGGTGGCGGTGCTCGCCGGGGTGCTGCTGGTCGTCGCCGACCGGCGCGGGCCGGTGGTGGCGCAGCTCGGTGGCTGGGCGCCGCCCGTCGGCATCGCGCTGGTGGCCGACCGGCTCTCGGCGCTGCTGCTGCTCGTCTCCACCCTCGTGACGCTGGCGGTGCTCGTCTACGCCATCGACCAGCGCATCGCCGACTACGGCCGCGGCACCGCGAGCACCACGTTCCATCCGATGTACCTGATGCTCTCGGCGGGGGTGTCGCTGGCCTACCTCACGGGTGACCTGTTCACCCTGTTCGTGGCGTTCGAGCTGATGCTCACCGCGTCCTACGTGCTGATCACGCGGCGCACCAGTGCGTCGAAGATCCGGGCCGGGATGACATACGTGACGGTCAGCCTGCTGTCGTCGCTGCTGTTCCTCACGGCCATCGCGCTGGTGTACGCGGCCACCGGCACGGTGAACCTCGCCGACCTCGCCGGGCGGATCGCGCTGCTCCCGGCGGGTCTGGAGACGGTGCTGGGGCTGATGCTGCTGGTCGTGTTCGGGATCAAGGCCGCGATGGTGCCGCTGCACCTGTGGCTGCCCGACAGCTATCCCAACGCGCCCGGCCCGGTGGCCGCACTGTTCGCGGGCCTGCTCACCAAGGTCGGCTTCTACGCGATGCTGCGCACCCAGACCCTGCTGTTCCACCGCGACGAGCCCTGGAACCTGCTGCTGGTGCTCGCCGTGGCCACGATGCTGGTCGGGGCGCTCGGGGCGCTCGCGCAGAACGACCTCAACCGCCTCCTGTCGTTCCTGCTGGTGAGCCACATCGGGTTCATGCTGTTCGGGCTGGCGGTGTTCAACGCAGCCGGGGTGTCGGGTGCGGCGCTGTACGCGGCCCACCACATCACCGTGCTGGCCACGCTGTTCCTGATCAGCGGTCTGATCACCCGGCGCACCGGCACCGTGGCCCTGGATCAGATGGGTGGGCTGCTGCGCACCGCGCCCGCACTGGCCGTGCTCTACGCGATCGCCGCGCTCACCCTCGCCGGGGTGCCGCCGACGGCCGGGTTCGTCGCGAAGCTGGCGCTGCTGCAGTCAGGCGTCGCGGTCGGGCCGTGGCCCACGATCGTCGCCGGTGTGGTGGTCGTCGCGAGCCTGCTCACCCTCTACGCGCTGGCCCGGGTGTGGGTCCGGGTGTTCTGGGGCGAGGCCGTGGCACCGCTGCTCGACGACGACCCGGACGACGAGGTGGTGGTCGGCACGGCCAACACCCCGGCAGCCATGTACGCGGCCACGGGCGGGCTGGTGGCCGTCAGCCTGGCGATCGCGGTGTTCGCGGGCCCGCTCTCGGCCGTCACCGGACGCGCGGGTGTGGACCTGCTCGAACGCGAGCCCTACCTCGTCGCGGTGCTGGGAGCGCAGTCGTGACCGCCGACGCACTCTCCCTCGCGGAGGCGCAGTCGTGACCGCGTCGGCACCGCGTGTCGCGCGCTGGCTCAGCGTGCTGTGGCTCGCGGTCGTGTGGGTGCTGCTGTGGGGCTCGTTCACGCTGCTCACGATCCTGGGCGGGGTGCTCGTGGGGGTAGCGGTGACGGCCCTGTTCCGGACCGCGACGCCCCCTAACCCCCTGCCGCTGCGACCGGTGCGACTACTCGCCCTGCTGGGTTTCGTCGCCCGCGACCTCGTCGTCTCCTCCTACGGCGTCAGCTTCCAGACCCTGCGGTACGGCCCCCGCGCCCGCGGCGCGATCCTGGAGCTGCCGTTGCTGACCAGCTCGGACCGGGTCGTCGCGGTGATCGCCGGCGCCTACACGCTCTCGCCGGGCACCATCGTGCTGCAGATCGACCACGTCTCCGGGCTCTGGTACATCTACGTCCTCGGGCCCCGGGACGCGAGGCAGATCGAGGAGGCGCGCACCTCTGCTCTGGAGATGCAGCGCCGGGTGCTCTCGGCGTTCGGCACGCCCGACGAGATCGCGGAGGCGCGGAGAATGCTGCTGGGACGCCGAGGAGCGCCATGAACGCCGTCTTCGGGATCGTGCTCGTGATGCTGCTGGTCTCCGGTCTGCTGACGCTCGTCCGCCTGTTCCGCGGCCCCCACACCCTCGACCGGATCGCCGCGCTCGACGTGTTCGTCGTGCTGATCGTGGCCGCCACCGCCGTGTACGTGGCCTACTACCGCGACACCGCCAACATCGCGCTGCTGGTGGCGTTCTCGCTGGTGGCGTTCGTCGGGTCGGCCTCCGCGGCCCGGCTGACCGAGCGCCGGGAGCGGCACCGGTGACGCGGGTCGTGCTCGACGGCGCCGCCGCGGTGCTGCTGCTCGTCGGTGCGCTGCAGTGCCTCCTCGGCGGGCTGGGCGTGCTGCGCCTGCCCAGTCTCCTGTCGCGGATGCAGGCCGCCACCAAGCCGCAGACCCTCGGGCTCCTGCTGATCCTGGCCGGCGCGGCGCTGCGGCTCCCGCTCGACAGCGCCGTCACGCTGCTGCTCGTCGCGGTCTTCCAGGTGATCACCGCACCGGTGCTCTCACAGCTGCTGTCCCGGTCGGCCTACCGGAGTGGGGCCGTGCACCCGGAGATCCTCGCCGCCGACGAGCTCGCCGACCGCATGCCGCGCGAGGGTCCCGAACCGCCGCAGGCTCCCTGAAACCGCCCACGTCCTAAGCTCGGCCCGTGCCTGTCTACGCCCTCGGCGACATCGAGCCCGACATCCATCCCGACGCCTACGTCCACCCGGACGCCGTGGTGATCGGCCACGTGACCATCGGCGCCGAGGCGTCGGTGTGGCCCACCGCCGTGCTGCGCGGCGACGACGGGCACATCGTGGTGGGTGCGCGAACCAGTGTCCAGGACGGGTCGATCATCCACTGCACCGCCACCCAGCCGACGATCGTCGGCGAGGGGGTGACGGTGGGGCACAACGTGCACATCGAGGGCGCCACCATCGGCGACGGAGCGTTGATCTCGTCGGGTTCGGTGGTGCTCAACGGGTCCTCGGTCGGCGCGGGTGCCGTCGTCGCGGCAGGCGCGGTGGTCTCGCCCGACGCGCGGATCCCGCCGCGGGCGATGGCGCTGGGCATCCCGGCCCGCGTGCGGGAGGGCTACGAGGTGCCCGAGGGCGCGTTCGCCTACGCGGTGGCGTCCTACATCCAGCGTGGGAAGCGCTTCCGCGCCGAGCTGCGGCGGCTGTCGTAGTGGCCTCCGCCGAGGAACGAGGCGGCCCCGGGCCGAGACCGCTCAGCGAGGTCGTCGAGGCCGGGTGGGCGCGGGCGCTGGAGCCGGTCGCACCGGTGATCGCCGACATGGGGGGGTTCCTCCGCGCCGAGATGGGTGCCGGGCGCCGCTACCTGCCCGCCGGGGCGAACGTGCTGCGCGCGTTCAGCCGGCCCTTCGATGCGGTGCGGGTGCTCGTCGTCGGCCAGGACCCGTACCCGACACCGGGACACGCGATCGGGCTGTCGTTCTCCGTGGCGCCCGAGACGCGGCCGGTGCCGCGGTCGCTGGCCAACATCTTCCGGGAGTACAGCGCGGACCTGGGCCACCCCACGCCGTCCACGGGCGACCTGACGCCGTGGGCCGAGCAGGGGGTGCTGCTGCTCAACCGCGTGCTGACCGTCGAGCCGGGCAACCCCGGCTCACACCGCGACAAGGGCTGGGAGAAGGTCACCGAGCAGGCCATCCGCGCGCTGGTGGACCGCGACGGCGAGCCGCTGGTCGCGATCCTCTGGGGACGCGACGCCCGCAACCTCGCCCCGCTGCTGGTCGACGTGCCGCTGGTGGAGTCGGCGCACCCGAGCCCGATGAGCGCCGATCGGGGCTTCTTCGGCTCGAAGCCGTTCAGCCGGGCCAACGAGCTGCTCGCCGACCTCGGCGGCGACCCGGTGGAGTGGAAGCTGCCGTGAGACATCTCCGACACGGGCGAACGGCACTCTGAGCCAACCAGGTTAGCCCGGAGTGCCGTTCGCTCGGTGCGTCGAAGGCTCGCTCAGGAGCGGACGACCTTGCCCGCCTTGAGGCAGGAGGTGCACACGTTCTGGCGACGGCGGTTGCCGCCGTCGACACGGGTGCGCACGGTCTGGATGTTGGGGTTCCACCGACGCTTGGTGCGGCGGTGCGAGTGCGAGACGTTCATGCCGAAGCCCGGACCCTTGCTACAGACGTCGCAGACGGCAGCCACGTCGGACACTCCTCGATTCGGGGGTACGCCGGGATACCCCGGTCGTGAGCCGCAAGACTACCTGCGGCGTCCGACGCGGCGCACACCCCCCGGTCACTACCCTGCGGAGCGTGCCCCCGACCCTCGACGCCACGCTGCTCACCGGCTGGGCGCGGGCCGCCGTGCGGGCCCTGGAACGGCACCGCACCGAGATCGACCGGATCAACGTCTTCCCGGTCCCCGACGGCGACACCGGCACCAACCTGCTGCTGACGATGCGGTCGGCGGCCGAGGAGATCTGCCCTGTGGCGACCGACCCGGCCACGCCGGAGTCGGGCGTGGCGGCGGCACTGGCCCGGGGCGCGCTGCTGGGGGCCCGCGGCAACTCCGGGGTGATCCTCTCGCAGGTGCTGCGCGGGGTCGCCGACGCGGTCGCGGCGAAGGCCGGGCCGTCCGCCGGGGGCCGGGTGCTCGCCGACGGGCTGGGCCGGGCCCACCGCCTGGCCACAGCGGCGGTCAGCAGGCCACGGGAGGGCACGGTGCTCTCGGTGCTCTCCGCGGCGGCCGCGGCGGCGGTGGCGGTGGGGTCCGACCGGCTCGACGCCGTGGCGGCGGCCGCCGCCGACGCCGCCCGCGACGCACTGGGGGAGACCACCGGACAGCTCCCGGAGCTGGCCCGCGCCGGTGTCGTGGACGCAGGCGGCCTGGGTCTCTACCTGGTGCTCGACGCACTGGCCGCCCTGGTCACCGTCCGGCCCGCGGCCGAGGTGCCCGTGCCCACCGGGTCCCGGGGGCCCACCCGGGGCCGCGACGCGCTCGTCGCCGCCCGGGAGGTCGGCTCGCCGGTGTTCGACTACGAGGTGATGTACCTGCTCGACGCCCCCGCGAGCGCCGTCGCGGTGCTGCGGGCGGAGCTGGAGACGTTGGGCGACTCGGTGGCGCTCGTCGGGTCAGGGTGCGGCCCAGACGGGGCGCGCGCCGGGGTGGCGACGTGGAACGTGCACGTCCACTGCACCGACGTCGGCGCCGCGATCGAGGCGGGCATCGCGGCCGGGCGCCCGCACCGGATCACCGTGGTGCGTTTCGCCGACCAGCTCACGGTGGCCCCGGACCGGTTCCGGCGGGCCCGTGCGGTGCTGCTCGTCGCCGACGGCACCGAGCTCACGGAGCTGGCCGAGTCGGCGGGGGCCGACGTCGTGGCGCGCCGGGACGCGACGCAGGAGCAGCTCGTCACCGCGCTCACCCGGACCGGGTCCCGCCACGTGGTGCTGCTCCCGGCCGACTCCGAGCTGACCGGCGTGGCCGAACGCGCCGCCGCCGTCGCGCGCCTCGACGGGCAGGAGGTGCTGGTGCTGCCCACCGCGTCGGTGTTGCCGGGGCTCGCAGCGCTGGCCGTGCACGATCCCGAGCGCCACGCCACCGACGACGTCGTCGCGATGGCCGAGGCCGCGGCGTCCACCCGCACGGCGGCGCTGCTCGTCGCCGAGACCGAGGCGCTCACCTGGGTGGGCCGCTGCGAGCCCGGTGACGTGCTCGGCGTCTCCGACGGCGAGGTGGTGCTGATCGCCCCGGATCTCGCTGTCGGTGCCCTGTGGTTGGCTCATCGCATGCTCACCGCGGGTGGCGAGATCGTCACGGCGCTGCTCGGGGAGGGGGCCGACGACGCCCTCGGGGCAGGTCTGGCCGCCGACCTGCGCCGCACTCACCCAGAGGTCGACGTGGCCGTGCACCGCGGCGGGCAGACCGACTATCCGCTGGTCCTGGGGGTGGAGTGATAGATCTCGACTCGCCGTTGTCGCCGCTTCTCGGGAAGAAGGCCGCCGACGCGCTGGCCACGCAGCTGGAGCTGCACACCGTCGGCGACCTGGTGCGGCACTACCCGCGCCGCTACGTCGACCGCGGCAAGCTCACCGACATCGCCGGGCTGGAGATCGGTGAGCACGCCACGCTCGTCGCGCAGGTGGAAAAGACCGCGCTGCGCGACATGCGGGCGCGCCGCGGGAAGCTGCTGGCCGTCGTCATCCGCGACGACAAGGGCGCCACGCTCGACTGCACGTTCTTCAACGGCCACAAGGTGGCGCACCTGATCCATCCCGGCGTGCGGGCGATGTTCGCGGGCAAGGTCGGGGTGTTCAACCACAACCTGCAGCTCACCCACCCGCAGTTCGAGCCGCTCGACGAGACCGACGAGGTGCGGCCGTTCCTGTCGGTCTACCCGGCCACGGGCAAGCTCAGCTCGCAGGAGATCGCCCGCTGCGCCCGTCAGGTGCTCGACGTGCTCGACGAGCCGACCGACCCGCTGCCCGAGTCGATCCGCCGCCGCGAGGGGCTCGCCGAGCTGGGCCGGGCGCTGCGCCGCATCCACGTGCCCGAGTCCGAGGCCGACATCTTCGCCGCCCGCAACCGCCTGGTCTGGGACGAGGCGATGGGCGTGCAGCTCGCGCTCGCGCTGCGCAGGCAGAACACGATGACGCGCCCGGCGCCCGCCTGCCCGCCCGTGCCGGGCGGCCTGCTCGACGCGTTCGACGCCCGGCTGCCGTTCACCCTCACCGCGGGACAGGAGTCCGTGGGGGCCGAGGTCGCCGCCGACCTGGCGCGCAGCCACCCGATGAACCGGCTCGTGCAGGGCGACGTCGGCGCCGGAAAGACGATCCTCGCGCTGCGGGCGATGCTGCAGGTGCTCGACTCGGGTGCGCAGGCGGCACTGCTCGCGCCCACCGAGGTGCTCGCCGCGCAGCACGCCCGCTCGCTGCGCGCGATGCTCGGTCCGCTCGCGCAGGCGGGCGAGCTGGGCGCGCCGGAGCACGCCACCCGCGTCACGTTGCTCACCGGGTCGCTCGGGGCGGCGGCGAAGCGCAAGGCACTGCTCGACGCGCAGTCCGGCGAGGCCGGCATCGTCGTCGGCACGCACGCCCTGATCCAGGACCGCGTCGGGTTCGCCGACCTGGGGCTCGTCGTCGTCGACGAGCAGCACCGGTTCGGCGTGGAGCAGCGCGACGCGCTACGCGGGCGCGGCGAGCGGGCGCCGCACATGCTGGTCATGACGGCCACGCCGATCCCGCGCACGGTCGCGATGACCGTCTACGGCGACCTGGAGATCTCCGCGCTGCGCGAGCTGCCCCGGGGCCGCTCGCCCATCGCCACCACGGTCGTCCCGGTGGCGGAGAAGCCCAGCTGGTTTCCCAAGGTGTGGCGGCGGGTCCGCGACGAGGTCGAGGCCGGGCACCAGGCCTACGTCGTGTTCCCCCGGGTCGGGGAGGACGCCCACGAGGACGCCGCCGAACCCCCGCCCGACGACGACGAGGAGAAGCGTCGCCCACCGCTGGCCGTCCTCGACATCGCGCCGCGGCTGACCGATGGCGCGCTGGAGGGCCTGCGGGTGGGCATCCTGCACGGCAAGCTCCCCGCCGACGAGAAGGACACCGTGATGCGGGCGTTCGAGGCGGGCGAGCTCGACGTGCTGCTGGCCACCACCGTCATCGAGGTGGGCGTCGACGTCCCCAACGCCACGGCCATCGTGATCCTCGACGCCGAGCGCTTCGGGCTCTCCCAGCTCCACCAGCTCCGCGGGCGCGTCGGCCGGGGCGCGGCCCCCGGCGTGTGCCTGCTGGTCAGCGAGGCGCCCGCGGCCACCACCGCACGCGAGCGGCTCGACGCGGTCGCCGGCACCACCGACGGCTTCGAGCTCGCCCGCCTCGACCTGGAGCTGCGCCGCGAAGGCGACGTGCTCGGCGCGCTGCAGTCCGGCCGCCGCTCGGGCCTGCGGCTGCTGTCGCTGCTGCGCCACGAGGAGATCATCGCCAAGGCGCAGGTCTACGCCCTGCACCTGGTGGACGCCGACCCCGGCCTCACCGCCAGCCCCGGCCTCGCCGCGCTGGTCGGCGAGATCGTCGCCGAGGACCGCGCGGAGTACCTCGACAAGGTCTGACCGGGTCCGGATGATCGCCAGGACCGGGACATCCCCGCCGCCGGTGGCGGGGATGTCCCGATCCTGACGATCATGGGGGGCGAGTTCGGCGAAACGGGCCCGCCACCGGCGCAGGCGCGGCATCCTGCGTCGATGTCGATCGACCATGTCGTCGCCCGTCAGAACGGCGTCATCAGCCTCGCGCAGGCGCTGGAGAACGGTGTCTCCGCCCGGACCGTGCAGCGTCACGCGAGTGAGGGCACCTGGCGTCGCCTGCGGCCCGCGGTCTACTTGGTGGGCGGGCACCGGCACGACGACGCGGCGGAGGTCCGCGCGGTCTCGCTGTGGGCGGGGGAGCGGGCCACAGTCAGCGGCCCGGCGGCCGCGTTCTGGCACGACATGCTGCCGCGACTGCCCGACGTCGTCGATGTGACGGTGCCCGCCGGTGCGAAACCCCGACCGCAGCCCGGCGTCCGGGTCCGGCGCCGGGACCTGCACTGGCAGGACAGGGTCAAGCTGCACGGCATGTGGGTGTCCGACGCGCCGCTGGCCGCGCTGGAGACGGCCGTCACCCTGCCGGACGGGTCGGCGTTCCTCGACCGCGCCCTGCAGAAGCACGTGCGGTTTCCGGCGCTGTACCGGGCCTACTGCCGCGGCATCGGACGTTCCGGGTGGTCGCGGGCCGGTGAGCTGATCACGGCGTCGGCGGACCGGGCGGAGTCGGCGGCCGAGCGATTGCTGGTCAAGGTGCTCCGGGAGGCCCGGATCGACGGCTGGGCACTCGGGCACCCGTTCGAGCGATACACGATCGACCTGGCGTTCCCGGCCGCTCGGGTCGCCATCGAGGTGGACGGCTGGGCGTGGCACGTCGACGTCGAGCGTTTCCGCGCCGACCGGCGCAAGGGCAACGCGATCACCCGGGCCGGCTGGGACCTGCTGCGCTTCACCTGGCACGAGCTGGACGGCGACCCCGCCGCGGTCGTAGCCGAGATCCTGGAGACGCTGCAGTCGAGGAAGATCGGCGGAACCGGGACATGAGCGCCACCGGTGGCGCTCATGTCCCGATCCTGGCGATCTTCAGAGGTCGGACGTCAGGTGGGGAGGGCTCCGCGGGCGGCGGCGTCCAGGGCCGCCGCGGCGGTGCGGGGCAGGTGGACCACCCCGGCGGCGTCGAGCCGGGCGAGCTCGGTGCGGGCGCGGGAGTAGGCGGCCAGCCGCTCCGGCTCGTGGTCGGAGTCGCGGGCCGTGGTGAGCAGCTTGATCACCTTCTCGACGGTGCGCCGCTCGGCGGGGGAGAGGCCGGAGAGCCGGATGCGGTCGGCGGCCTCACGGGCGGCCCGCCAGGCGCGCTCGGCCGACTCGACG
>JAKDLE010000442.1 GCA_030453005.1 Pseudonocardia sp.
AAGGAGCCCAGGACGAAAGCGGGGCAACTCTTCCTGTGGACCCGTGAACCAGCGCCCGCCGGGCGTGGTCACCCTGGACGTAGCATCCGACGCAACCAAACGGTGGTGTGGCCGCGCACGCGGCTACCTACTGATTCCCGCGATCATCCAGCATGGCCATGCCCACCAGTTGGAGGACGCCCACGCGAAGGCCTGTGCCCTCGTGGCGGTGGCGAACGGTTCGGCGCCGTCGACCTCGTCGCCTTCGGGTTGCACGCGCTGGGGCGCATGCGGCTCAGGCCAGGCGAGCCGGCCGGCGGGCTGGCGCTGCTGGACGAGGCGATGGTGGCCGTGGTCGGCGGCGAGCTGCGCTCCCCGGTGCTGACCGGGAAGATCTACTGCAGCGTCATCGAGGCCTGCCGCGAGGTCTACGAGATCCGTCGCGGCCGGGAGTGGGCGGGCGCGCTGACACGGTGGTGCGACGCCCAGCCGGAGCTGGTGAACTTCACCGGGGAGTGCCTGGTCCGCCGTTCGGAGATCCTGCAGCTGACCGGTGCCTGGAGCGACGCCGCCACCGAGGTACGGCGGGCGGGGGAGCGGCTTGCGCGTAGCGGCGGACCCCTCCGCGACCACCGCGCATTTCGCGGTTCGGCTGGCGTGTTACCAGCAGGGTGAGCTGCACCGGCTGGTCGGGGAGGCCGTCGCGGCCGAGAAGGCCTACCGCGCGGCGAGCCGGGCCAGCGGTGAACCGCAGCCCGGGCTGGCGCTGCTGCAGCTCGCGGGGGGCCGCACCGACGCGGCGCTCGCGGGGATCTGCCGGGCGCTGAACGGGACCGAGGACCGTGTCGAGCGCGCGCGGCTGCTGCCGGCGCGGGTCGAGATCATGCTGGCGGCCAGCGACGTCGCCGGGGCGCGCACCGCCTGCGGCGAGCTCGACGAGATCGCGACGCGCTTCCCGGGCGGCGCGCTCGAGGCGATCGCTGCGCAGGCCCGGGCCGCCGTCGACCTGGCCGGAGACGACGCCGGAGCCGCCCTGATCTCGGTGCGGCAGGCCCTGTCGTTCTGGCAGCAGGTCGAGGCCCCGTACGAGATCGCGCAGCTGCGGGTACTGGCGGGGCAGGTGTGCCGGGCGCTGGCGACGACGACGGTGCGGAATGGGAGTTCGACGCCGCCCGCGACACGTTCGACGAGCTGGGTGCCGCACCCGACCTGGCCCGGCTCGGCGCGCTGACCTCGCAGGACAGCGGCGACCGCCCGCACGGGCTGACCCGCCAGGAGCTGCGGGTGCTGCGGCTGGTCTCGGCCGGGCACACGAACAAGGCCATCGCCGACGAGCTCGTGATCAGCGATCGCACCGTCGACCGGCACGTGAGCAACATCCTCACCACGCTGGGCGTGCGGTCCCGCTCGGCGGCCACCGCCTACGCGTACTCCCACCAGCTCGCCTGACAGCCGCTACGCGGGACCACCCAGTTCGCCGCGCCCTCGAACTTGGGTGGCTGCACCGATGTGGACGACCGATCATCGGGAGGAACATCATGAGCGAGCAGCTGCAGCAGGCTCGTCGGCAGGCGCCGACCACGGCGAACCGGGGTGCCATCCGGGTGCTCGCCGCGGCGGGGGTCGCCGGCCCGGTCGTGTTCGCGGGCACCACCGTCGTGCTGGGCCTGCTCCGACCGGGGTCCAGCTTCGTCGCCGATCCGCTCGTCGCGCTCGTCTTCGGACCGGGCGGCTGGGTGCAGCGCGCGAACCTGATGGTCGTCGGGCTGCTGGTGCGGCCGGACCGGCGCTGCTCGCGCTGAGCGGGGTCGGACCCGTGCCGGCTGGCTTCACCGACCCGGTCCTGCCGCACTTCATCCTGGTGTTCGGCAGTGCCACCGTCGCGTTCGGACAACGTGGTGGTGGCCATGTCGATCTGGCAGGACCCGGCCCGGCTCGGGTTCGCCGCCGAACTCGACCCGGACATCGTCACGCTGCACTCGGCCGAGTACCGCAACCCGGCACAGCTGCGGGACGGGGACGTCGTCGTGGTGGGCGCCGCCAACTCCGGCGCCGAGATCGCGCTCGACCTCGCGTCCACGCACCGGGTGTGGCTCTCCGGGCGGCACCCGAGCCAGGTCCCGTTCCGGCCCGACGGGCTGCCGGCCCGGCTCGGGCTCGTCCGGCTGGTGCTGCGGTTCGTGTTCCACCGCGTGATGACCAACCGCACGCCACCCGGGCGCGAGCTGCGCGAGTACCTCAAGCGGCACGGGTGGATCCTGGTCCGGACCAAGCTCGCCGACCTCGACGCGGCCGGCGTGCAGCGGGTCGGCCGGGTCGCGGGGAGTCGACCGGCTGGTGCTCGGGCGCGCGAAGATAGCGGGTCGGTCGGTGCTGCGCCGAGCTCAGCTCAGACCGCGTTGCTCGACGACCCGTTGTGCGTTCGCCGGCAGCTTGGCGCCGATCTCGGTCGCGAAAGCGAGGAACTCGGTGTGGCCGGGCAGCTTGGTCAGGCTCTCGTGTATCAGGTCCCGAGATCGGTGGATGTCACCGAGCTGACGGGCCAGGCGCGCCTGGAGGTAGGTCAACTCGGGGCCGCCGAGTGCGGGGTGCTCGACCAGCTTCCCGATCCTGTCCTCGGCGTCGTAGTCCGCGAGCCGCTCGAGCAGCATGAGATGCCATTCGGCAAGGTCGGCAGTTCGCTCGCCTCGGCGGAAGTCGGCATCCCGCCAGGGGCTGCGCGGTCGCGCCACGTCGTCGGCCGTGGAGTGATCGAGGGCCGCCAGGTAGCTGTCGGCGAAGGAGACCCACATCTCGGGGGTGACCAGCATCGGGCTCACCACGCCGGCCAGCGAACTCTCCTTCTCGGGGATGCTGCCCCATCCGCCACGGGTCCAGCCGTAGCGCGACTCCCAGCGGAACATCTGCGGTGCTGCGCGGTCGGCGAACTCGTCGAACCCGTAGGAATCGCGCAGTCGCTGCCACAGCCGGGCGACCGCGTCCGACACGACGAACCGGGCTGCCTCCATGGGGTCCTCGGTGTGGAAGTAGTCGAAGTGCCGCGTCTCGCACGCGAGATCGACGAGTTGCTCCAGAGCCTCGGCGCCGGCACTGATGTCGGGGGCGGCCAGCGAGTCCTGGGCCTCGGTGGCGAGCCGCCGGAACGTCAGTCGCCACCGCGTCCGCTCGCGGGGTGTCACCCGCCGATCGCCGCCCATGTACGCGCCCGCGCGCGCAAGGGTGCTGAACTCGCGAACCTCGGAGAGCACCGCCTCGGGATCGGCGGTCTCCTTGGCGCGTTTGAGAACCTTGTGCTGCACCGGGTCGAGTTCGGCCTCGATACGTTCGCGCACCGTGGCCGAGCCCCGCCAGTAGAGGTTCCACAGCGCCTTGCGCAGCCGTTCCTCGTCGAGACCGGCCAGCTGTGCGAAGAACTGCTCGCGGTTCATCCGGTTCATCGGCCCTTGAGCGGGTGAACGTGAGCGACGCGCCATCACTTTCCAGCCTACTGCACGTGGCGTCACGGCCGGCGCGCGCTCGGAGGGCCGGCGTCTACGGGCCGGAGTGAACGATCTTCTCGTCCGTGATCGCCGCATGGCGAACGTCAACGCTGGCGCCGCCACAGCAGCGTGCGGGCTGCGGTGATCTTCCTTGGTTCAAACGGATGCGGCTCTCGTGGAATGAGCGTCGGAGCGTGGATGCCCCTGTGGTTATCGGCATTGCGGTACCGGCGGTAGCCGACCCACCACGGTGCCAGGGCCTGGATCACGCGGCCCGGAGTTGGGGGATGAGCCAGCGCAGGATGGGGTCGAGGCGTTCGCCGCCCCAGCGCGGGGTGATGGTCCAGCCGTCGATCGCGATCTGGCG
>JAKDLE010000443.1 GCA_030453005.1 Pseudonocardia sp.
GGGACGATCCCGCCGAGGGCGAAGCAGAGGAACGACGAAACCGCGGCCGTCCACGGCGAGGGCTGGTCGTCCGGGTCGACGCCGAGCTCCTGCGTGACGTGTACGCGCACCGCGAGCTCCGGGTCGTCGTGCACCTCGCGGGCGACGGCCTCGGCGGTGGACCTCGACAGCCCCATCTCCTCGTACATGTCGGCCAGCTCGGCCTGCTCGTCGGCCGGGTGCAGGCGGATCTCGGTTCGTTCGACGTCGACCTCGTGGCTGACGGCGTCGTTCTGCGTGTCGACGGACGCGAACTCGCCCAGGGCCATCGAGAACGCGCCCGCGACGAGGCCCGCCATCCCCGTGAGGATCACCAGCGGTCGGGTCCCGCCCCCGCCGTCGACGCCCGCGACGAGCGCGATGCTGGTGACCAGGCCGTCCATCGCCCCGAACACGGCGGCACGCAGCCAGCCTCCGGAGACGTCGGAGTGGTGGCGTGCCGCGAACTCCGCCTGGGTCATGGCGTCCACGGTAGCCCGGTTCGACCGTCCACGTTGGACGTTGGGCAGCCTCTGCTCGGCTCGCGTCAGCCTGCCCTCACCGCAGTACCGCCTGCGCCCACCAGTAGGTTGATCAGGTGAGGCGGGACCGGTTGCTCGACGTCGTCGGCACGCTGGCGCGGCTCGGCCTCGCGGCCGTCTGGCTGGCCTCCGGCGTGCCCAAGGCGCTCGACCCGGACCAGACCTACGTGGCCGTGCGCGCCTACGACGTGCTGCCGCCGCTGGGCGTGGAGCTGGTGGCCGCGATGCTGCCGTGGGTGGAGATCGCGCTCGCGGTGCTGCTGCTGCTGGGTCTGGGCACTCGGGCGGTCGCCGTAGCATCGGCGCTGCTGCTGCTGGCGTTCGTCGCCGGGGTGACGCAGGCGTGGGTGCGCGGGCTGTCGATCGACTGCGGCTGCTTCGGCGGCGGTGGCCGGGTGGAGCCGGGGCAGACGGCGTACGTGGCCGAGCTCGCGCGTGACACAGGCTTCCTGCTGCTTGCGGCATGGTTGGTCGTGCGGCCGCGGACTCTGCTCGCGGCCGACACACGGATCGGATGAGGAGAGGAACGGCATGGGTGGGGCGTCGCGCGCCGAGAAGAGGCGCAAGCAGGAGGCCGCCGAGGCACGGCTGCGGGCGGCGGGCATCACGCCGAAGGCTCAGGGTGGCGACACCAAGCGCACCACGTTCATCGCGGTCGCCGTGCTCGCGGTGGTGGCGCTGGTCGTCGGCGTCACGGTGCTGCTCACCCGCGACACCGGCGAACCGGTGGTGCCCACCTACACCGCCACCGCCGAGGGCGGGGTCGTGACGGCGGGCAGCGGCCCGATCGTCGTCGACGTCTACTCCGACTACCTGTGCCCCGCCTGCGAGCGCTTCGAGGAGCGCTACGGCGAGGAGCTCACCACCGCGCTGAACAACGGGCAGATCACGGTGCGCTACCACCTCGTCGCGATCCTCGACGAGCGCTCCGACCCGCCCGGCTACTCGACGAGGGCCGCCGCCGCCGCCCTGTGCTCGGTGCCCGCCGGGATCTTCCCGGCCTACCACGAGCGGTTGTTCGACGAGCAGCCCTCCGAGAGCGGCGCAGGCCTGTCCGACGAGCGGCTCGTGGCCATCGGCACCGAGCTCGGGGCGGGTGGCGACTTCGCGGCCTGCGTCACCGGGGAGGCCAACGAGGACGCCGTGACGGCGGAGACCGAGGCCGCGGTGGCGAACCCGGCGCTGCGGCGCAACGGCAGCTTCGGCACCCCGACGGTCACGGTGGACGGCGCACTCGTCGAGGTCAACGACCCCGGCTGGCTGCAGAACGCGATCACCGGCTGACCTGGCCGCGCGACGGGTGGTCCCAGGTGATCCGCGGCCGCTGCCCGCCCAGGTGGCGGCCGAAGAAGTCGAGGATGATCTCCGCGCGCTGCACGCGGTGGCGGGGCGAGCCGCTGCGCGACAGTTCGTGGCCCTCCTCGGGGAAACGCCAGTACTCCACGTCGCGGCCGAGCAGCCGCAGCGCGACGAACAGCTGGTCGGCCTGCCCGACCGGACAGCGCAGGTCGTCCTCGGAGTGCAAGATCAGCACCGGGGTGTGGATGTCGCGCACCCGGTGCACCGGCGACATCCGCCGGTAGACCTCCGGCGCGTCGAGGTGGCTCACGCCGATCTCGTGGCGGAAGTGCCCGGAGACGTCGGAGTCCCACTCCAGGGACTCCAGGTTGTTGGCCGCACGCTCGCTGCACGCCGCGGCGAACCGGTCGGTGTGCGCGATCAGCCAGGTGGTGAGGTACCCGCCGTAGGAGCCACCGAGCACCCCGACGCGGTCGGGGTCGAGCTCGGGGTGGCGCGCCAGTGCGGCATCGAGGGCGGCGAGCACGTCGGCGGCGGCCCGGTCCGCCCATCCCGTGCCCGGCACCACCGCCGCCTCGGGCGAGCGGATCTCCCGCGACCAGGCCTCGCCGTACCCGGTGGAGCCGTGCGGGTTCGCGTACACCACCGCGTACCCGGCGCCCGCCCACAGCTGGAACTCGTCGAACCAGGCGTTGGCGTACTGGGACATCGGGCCGCCGTGGATCGACAGCAGCACCGGCACCCGCCCCCCGGTCGCCGCGGGGCGCACGACCCACGCGTCCACGCCGTCGACGGTGAAGTGTTCCGGCTCGTGCACGTCGACGGCGGCGTGGAACGCGGCGCCGAGCCGGGTGAGCTGCCGCTCGCGGCCGTCGGTGTCGCGGACGAACAGCTCGGGCCGCGCGGTCGTGGTGCTCGCGACGAACGCCAGCGTCCCCCCGGCCGCGTCGACCGCCGTGACCGCGCGGGTGCCGCCGAGCACGGGCTCCGGCGCACCCGAGCCGTCGGCGGGGACGCGGTAAACGTGGACGTCGCCGTGGTCCTCGATCGAGAACAGCAGGTCCTGGCCCAGCCAGAGCGGGGCGCGGGCGCCCGGGAACGGCGCGCACTGCCGGTCCAGGCCCGTCGTGAGGACCCGCTCGACCCCGTCCCGCACGACCGTCACCTGCGAGTGCGAGGGCACGATCGCCACGTCCTCGGTGAGCGCCGCGATGCTGCGGCCGTCCGGGGCGAAGGCGGGGTGGGAGTAGGACACCGCGGAGTCGGTCAGCGCCCGCGGCTCGCCTGCCCCGTCGGCGTCGACGAGGTACAGGTCGGCGCGCAGGTCGAGATCGCCGTCGGCCCGCCGGGCCGCGGCCACCACCAGCTGCCTGCCGTCCGGTGACCAGTCCGGGCCCCCGTGGTCGTACGGCCCGGCCGCGACCGCCACCGGTGACCCCGACCCGTCGGCCGCCACGACGAACACCCCACGCGGCCGGTCGATCGTCCAGCCGGTGCCGTCGAGCCGGGAGAACAGGCGGTCGATCCGTCGCGGCGGCCGCGCCCGCTCGTCGTCCCCCTCGGAGTAGCGGGCCGCGCGCTCCCGCGAGGCGAAGGCGATCCGAGTGCCGTCCGGCGACCACCGCGGCTCCTCGACCGCCTCCGGTCGAGTACACACCGTCACCGTCTCGCCCGGCCCGTCGACGGGGACGACACGCAGCGTTCCGCTGCCGTCCACGGTGCGGGTGAGGCCAGGCGTCGCCCGTCGGGCGACCACGTCGGGTTCCCGTCGTCGTGCTCGCCCGCCGTGAGCGGGTAGGGAGCCGACCCCCCGTCGGCGTCGGCGAGCCAGACGGCACTGCGGTAGCGGTTGGCGTCGAGGTCGAAGCGGGTGACCACGAACGCGACGCGTCGCCCGTCCGGCGAGACGGCGGGGGAGGTGACGGAGACCAGGCGCGCGATGTCGGAGGGCTGCACGGGGCGACGG
>JAKDLE010000444.1 GCA_030453005.1 Pseudonocardia sp.
TACGCCGACGCCCTCCGCCGACTCGGGCAGTGACCGAGTTCCTCGATCTCGACGACCTGCTGCTCATCGCCGAGATCGCGGTCGGCGGGCCCGTCGACGTGCGGGATTACGGGCTGCTGGCGTCGGCGCTCGCGAGGCCGCAGACGACCGTCTTCGGCGAGGACGCCTATCCCGCCCCGCACACGAAGGCCGCGGCGCTGCTGCACTCGCTGGCGGCCAACCACCCGCTCGTGGACGGCAACAAGCGGCTCGCGTGGCTGGCCACCTACACGTTCCTCGACATCAACGGCCACCGGCTGATCACGACCGACGACGAGGTGGTGGCGTTCGTCCTGGCGGTGGCGTCCGGCGAGCTGACGGAGCTCGGCGACATCTCGTCCCGCCTCGTCGCCTGGACCACGACCCCACCCCCTGACCGCGAGTTTGCCGATCCCCCTCGCGAGTTTGCCGATCCGCCACGACCGGCCGGGCATCTCACAGCCGCAGCGGCCGGACCGCCCTCGAGAGCGGGTTATGCTCCGCAACGATCTCGACTGCGTGGGAACCCGGTGCGAACCCGGGGCGGTCCCGCCACTGTGAACCCGGGATGCCGGGGAAGCCAGACCTCACGTCGTCGCAGCCGCCATCTGACCGGGCGAGGATCACCCGGGGAGGAGTACCCGTTGAGCGAGTTCGCGAGCTCACCATCCGGTTCGAGTCGCACCGTGCACCCCATCGAGACCGAGTCGTACGCGATCCTGCGTACCCGGCTCGACACCGCCGACCTGCCTCCGCTCACCCGCGCCGTCGTCGAGCGGATCGTGCACACCACCGCCGACCCCACCTGGGCGGGCGACCTGGTCTGTGCCGAGGACGCCCTGCGCGCCGGCCGAGACGCCCTGCTCGCGGGGGCACCGCTGATCACCGACGTCCGGATGGTCGCGGTGGGGATCACCGCCCGCGCCGCGACGGTGGCCCTCGACCTCGCTCCCGACCCTGTCGACGGACTGACCCGCTCCGCCGCCGGGATCCGCGCCGCCGCCCAGGCGTACCCGGAGGGCGCGGTGTGGGTGATCGGCAACGCGCCCACCGCGCTCGCGGAGCTGCTCGGCACCGGGGTGCGCTCGCCGCTGGTGATCGGGCTGCCGGTCGGGTTCGTCGGCTCCGTGGCGGCCAAGGCCGCGTTGCGGCAGGCCGGGTGGGCCGCGGTGTCCAACCGTTCCGAACGCGGGGGAGCGGCCGCCGCGGCCGCGGCCGTCAACGCCCTGCTGTACACCGAAGGGTCGCTCGCGGGCCCGAGCATGGATGCCGAAGGGTCGCTCGCGGGCCCGAGCAGGGATGCCGAAGGGTCGCTCGCGGGCCCGAGCAGGGACGCCGACGGGTCGCTCGCGGGCCCGAGCACGAATGCCGAGGAGACCTCGTGAAACCACCGCTCATGCTCGTCGGCCACGGCACGGTCGACGCGACCGGGGTGGCGGAGTTCGTCGCGTTCACCGGGCGGGTCCGCGGCCTGCTGGCCGCCGAGGACGTCGACGTGGACGGCGGGTTCATCGAGCTGTCGCAGCCCACCGTGCACGAGGCGTGGGGGGCGCTCGCCGACCGGGGGCACAGCCGGATGGCGGCCGTGCCGATGGTGCTCGCCGCCGCGGGCCACGCCAAGGGCGACATCCCGGCGGCGCTGCAGCGCGAGGTCGTGCGCGACCCGGGCACCGGCTACGTCCTGGGCCGCCCGCTGGGCCCGCACCCCACCCTGGTGGAGATCCTCGCCGAGCGGATCGCCGCCGTCTCGCCTGCCGAGGGCACCGCCGTGCTGCTCGTCGGCCGGGGCGCCACCGACCCCGACGCGAACGCCGAGGTCTGCAAGGTCTCCCGGCTGCTGCAGGAGGGGCGGGGATACGCGTTCGTCGAGACCGCGTTCGTGTCGCTGGCCTGGCCCGACGTCGCCACCGGGCTGGCCCGCTGCCGCGCGCTCGGCGCCCGCCGCGTCGTCGTCGCCCCGTACTTCCTCTTCGACGGCGTGCTGCCGCGCCGCGTCGTCGCCCAGGCGCGCGCCTTCGCCGACGTGCACCGGGGAGCCGACGTCCGCATCGCGGGCTACCTCGGCGACACCGACGAGCTCGCCTCCCTCGTGGTCGAGCGCTACCGCGAGGCGTTGCACGGCGACATCCGGATGAACTGCGACACCTGCGCCTACCGCGTACTGCTGCCCGGCTTCGAGGGCAAGCTCGGCGCCCCGCAGACCCCCCACCACCACCCGGACGACCCGACAACCGGTCACGGTCACGGGCACGCGGTCGTCGCGGGGGAGCGGTGATCACGGACCCGTACCTCGCCGGGCTGGACCTCGCCGGACGCCGCGTCGTCGTCGTGGGCGGCGGCACGGTGGCGCAGCGCCGCATCACGGGGCTGCTCGCGGCGGGGGCCGCCGTCGAGGTGGTGGCGCCGCAGGTCACCCCGGCGGTGGAGGGCATGGCGACGGCGCGCGAGCTGACGTGGACCGCCCGCGCCTACCGCGACGGCGACCTCCGCGCCGCCTGGTACGCCGTGGCCTGCACCGACGCGACCGACGTCAACGCGGCGGTCGCGGCGGAGGCGGAGCTGGCCCGGGTCTTCTGCGTGCGCGCCGACGCTGCGGGCGGCGGCAGCGCCGTCACCCCCGCCGTCGGGCGGCACGACGGGTTGACGGTCGGTGTGCTCGCGAGGCGGCGCCCGCGGCGCTCGGCGGCGGTGCGCACCGCGCTGGTGGAGGCGTTGCAGGCCGGGGTCGTCGACGACTCCGCGGAGGCCGTCACGCCCGGCGTCGCGCTCGTCGGCGGGGGCCCTGGCGACCCGGAGCTGATCACCGTGCGCGGTAGGCGGCTGCTCGCCCGGGCGGACGTCGTCGTCACCGACCGGCTCGGGCCCCGCGACCTGCTCGACTCGCTCGGGCCGCACGTCGAGGTCGTCGACGCCTCCAAGATCCCCTACGGCCGCGCGATGAACCAGGCGCGGATCAACGAGCTGCTGATCTCCCACGCGCGGGCGGGCCGGTTCGTCGTGCGGCTCAAGGGCGGGGACCCCTACGTCTTCGGTCGGGGCTTCGAGGAGGCGCTCGCGTGCGCCGAGGCGGGTGTGCCGGTGACCGTCGTCCCCGGGGTGACCAGCGCGTTCGCCGCCCCGGCCGTCGCGGACGTACCGGTGTCGCACCGCGGGGTGGCCCACGAGATCGTGGTGGTGTCCGGGCACGTCGGCCCCGACGACCCGCGCAGCCTGGTCGACTGGCCCGCGCTGGGCCGGCTGCGCGGCACGGTCGTGCTGCTGATGGCCGTGGAGCGGATCGCCGCGTTCGCCGCGGCCCTGATCGACGGTGGCCGCCCGGCCGACACCCCCGTGGCCGTGGTGCAGGACGCCACCATGCGCATCCAGCGTTCGGTGCGCGCCACGCTCGCCACCGTGGCCGACGTGGTGCGCGAGCAGGGCATCGCGCCTCCCGCCGTGGTCGTGGTCGGCCCGGTCGCCGGGCTCGGCGACGGCGTCACCACCGGGATCTAGTCGCGTCGTCGCCCGGGCGGGTGGCGGGCCTGGCGGCGCGCTCCGTGGTCATGATCGTCATTCGGGAACGGGCAGCGTGCTCGGCCCGGTTCCTCGTTCCGGTACGGCGATCACGGGTTCCGCGACGCAGGCACACGACGCATCGATCAACGGCTCGGAACCCGTAGCAGGCCCTGACCCGCCGCGGCTTCCCAGACGGCGATCACCGGTGGGAGGCGTGCTCCGCTCCCGTCCGGCCCTCTGGTGGAGCGTCCTCCCGCCCCGGCCAGGGCCCGCAGGTGCCCGCTCGGCCGAGGTAGGCCCCCCAGCAAGT
>JAKDLE010000445.1 GCA_030453005.1 Pseudonocardia sp.
CCCGGTCACCACCGCTACCCGTCCCGAAAACTCACTCATGGGCGAGATCATGGCCTACTCACGAGTAACAATCCAGGGTGTGGGGCACACTGCCCGCGTGGACTTCCGTTCGACGTACCGCCACGGCTTCCTCCGGACGGCCGCCTGCACGCTGCGCACCACGATCGCCGACCCCGCCGCCAACGCCCGTGCCGTGTGCGCGTCGGCGCGCGCCTGTCACGACGAGGGCGTCGGCCTGGCGGTGTTCCCCGAGCTCACGCTCTCGGGCTACTCCCTCGAGGACATCCTCCTGCAGGACGTGCTCCTCGACGACGTGGAGCGCGCCCTGCTCGACGTCGTCGCGAGCTCGGCGGAGCTGCTGCCCGTGCTCGTCGTCGGGGCGCCCCTGCGGTACCGGCACCGCATCCTCAACTGCGCCGTGGTGATCCACCGCGGGCGGGTGCTGGGGGTGGCGGTCAAGTCCTACCTGCCGACGTACCGCGAGTTCTACGAGCGCCGCCAGGTGGCGCCGGGCGACGACGTGCGCGGCACGATCCACGTCGGTGGCGCCGAGGTGCCGCTGGGCCCGGACCTGCTGTTCGCCGCCGACGACGTGCCCGGGTTCGTGCTGCACGTCGAGGTCTGTGAGGACATGTTCGTGCCGGTGCCGCCCAGCGCCGAGGCCTCGCTCGCCGGGGCCACGGTGCTCGCCAACCTCTCGGGCAGCCCGATCACCGTCGGCCGCGCCGAGGACCGCAAGCTGTTGTGCCGCTCGGCGTCGTCGCGCTGCCTGGCCGCCTACGTCTACGCGGCTGCGGGCGAGGGCGAGTCCACCACCGACCTCGCGTGGGACGGCCAGACGATGGTCTTCGAGAACGGCGTGCTGCTCGCCGAGTCCGAGCGGTTCCCCAAGGGCCCCCGCCGCAGCGTCGCCGACGTCGACCTCGACCTGCTGCGCGCCGAACGGCTGCGGATGGGCACCTTCGACGACAACCGCCGTCACCACGCGGCGCGCACGGACGCGTGCCGCACGGTCGGGTTCTCACTCGACCCGCCTCCGGGCGACATCGGCCTGCGCCGCAACGTCGAGCGCTTCCCGTTCGTCCCCTCGGATCCGGACCGGTTGGAGCAGGACTGCTACGAGGCCTACCACATCCAGGTGGCCGGGCTGGAGCAGCGGCTGCGGGCGATCGGCCATCCGAGGATCGTCATCGGGGTGTCTGGCGGGCTGGACTCCACGCACGCGCTGATCGTCGCCGCGCGCGCGATGGACCGCGAGGAGCGCCCGCGCACCGACATCCTCGCGTTCACGCTGCCCGGCTTCGCCACCGGTGAGCGCACGAAGTCCAACGCGGTCCGGCTGTGCGAGGCGCTCGGCGTCACATTTGAGGAGATTGCGATCGGGCCGACCGCGGAGCTGATGCTCACCAACCTCGGCCACCCGTTCGGCCGCGGCGAGCCCGTCTACGACGTGACGTTCGAGAACGTGCAGGCGGGCCTGCGGACCGACTACCTGTTCCGGGCGGCCAACCAGCGCGGCGGGATCGTGCTGGGCACCGGCGACCTGTCCGAGCTGGCGCTGGGGTGGTCCACCTACGGCGTGGGCGACCAGATGTCGCACTACAACGTCAACAGCGGGGTGCCGAAGACGCAGATCCAGCACCTGATCCGCTGGGTGGCCGCCACCGACCAGTTCTCCGACGAGGTCTCGGAGATCCTGCTGTCGGTGCTGGGCACCGAGATCACCCCCGAACTGGTGCCCGCGGGCGAGGACGAGGAGGTGCAGAGCAGCGAGGCCTCCGTCGGGCCGTACGTGCTGCAGGACTTCTCCCTGTTCCAGGTGCTGCGCTACGGCTTCCGGCCCTCGAAGATCGCGTTCCTGGCCTGGCACGCCTGGCACGACGCGACGCTCGGTGACTGGCCGCCCGGCTACCCGGTCGACGAGCGGCCGTCCTACGACCTCGCGGAGATCCGTCGCTGGCTGGAGGTGTTCGCGCAGCGGTTCTACAGCTTCAGCCAGTTCAAGCGCTCCGCGCTGCCCAACGGCCCGAAGGTGTCGGCGGGCGGCTCGCTGTCGCCGCGCGGCGACTGGCGCGCCCCCTCGGACATGTCCGCCCGCATCTGGCTCGACGAGCTGCGCCGCGAGGTGCCGGAGAGCTGACCGGGCGGTCCGGACGATCCAGTCGTGGCCGCTCGCGTCAGGCGAGACCCTCGGCGTCGAGGGCAGCTCTCGAAGTACGGTGAACCTCTGCCACATACCGCGATACACTCGCTGGTATGAGCACAGAGCGGGTGACGGTGTCGCTGCCCGACGATCTTCGGCAGGCAGCGGCGCGTATCGCGGAGGAGCGGGGCGTGCCGTTCTCCGCCGTCGTCGCCGAGGCCCTGACCGGCTGGATGCGCGGGCGACTCGTGGATGCGTGGCTCGCGGAGCACCAGGCCGAGTACGGCTCGTTCGACGAGACCGAGCTGCGTGAGCTGGCCGCAGAGACCGGCGTGCCCTACCTGGCGGCAGGCCGCACCGGGGAGCCCGCGGCGTGGACCTCGTCCTCGACGCCGGTGCGCTGATTGCCATCGACCGCGCCGACCGCCGGGTGGCAGGCCTCGTCGAACTCGGCCGCCGGGCCGGAGCCACTCTGGTGACGGTGGCACCGGTCGTCGCCCAGGCGTGGCGGGATCCGCTCGACAGGCTCGCCTGGCCCGGCAGATCCGCATGATCGACGTACGATCCACAGGTCTGGCCGAAGCCCGGACCGCAGGCGAACTGGTCGCGCGCGCAGGCACCAGCGACGTGGTCGACGCCCTGCTCTCACCCGTCGCCGTACCGGGCGACCAGGTGCTGACCAGCGACCCCGACGACCTGCGGCACCTGCTCGGCCACCGCGACATCCCGGCCACGGTGGTATCGGTCTGACTCACAGCGTCCCGGGGACCGCAGCATGTCCGCGGGACCGACGAGTTCCGGCCCGCGGCGGAGTCCTACCCCCGAGACATCCGACCGGGAAGGACCCCTCGCGGTGCCCGCGCTGTCGGCCGACCTCCAGCCCACCAGCGCGCAACTGCTGTGGATCATCGACGTCTACGGGTTCATGGTGGCCGGCGCGCTGGTCACGATGGGCACGCTCGGCGACCGGATCGGGCGGCGACGGCTGCTGCTCGTGGGGCGGCGGCGTTCGGCGTCACCTCGGTGCTCGCCGCGTTCTCCACCACCCCGGAGATGCTGATCGCGAGCCGCGCGCTCCTCGGCATCGCCGGGGCCACCATCGCGCCGTCGACTCTGTCGCTGATCTTCCACATGTTCACCGACCCCAGGGAGCGCTCGCTGGCCGTCGGCATCTGGATCAGCGCGTTCTCGGCGGGCAGCGCGATCGGGCCGGTACTCGGCGGGCTGATGCTGGAGTGGTTCTGGTGGGGCTCGGTGTTCCTGCTGGCCCTGCCCGTCATGGGCGCGCTGCTCGTGCTGGGGCCGCGGGTGCTGCCCGAGTACCGCGACCCGCACGCCGGACGGCTCGACGTGCGCTCCGCCGCGATGCCGGTCGTCGCGATGTCGGTCGTCGCGCTGCTCGCGATGGTCTACTGCAGCACCGCGTAAGTCCTTCGGGGGTTCTGAAGAGCAGCAGGACGCTCGGCTGAAGATCATCGATTGGGAACCGGCAACCGCACCCAGTACGGCTCGCCGTTCCGAACTCGCGATCACCCCTGCAACCAGCCACCGCACCCCGTCAAGATCAGCGAGCCGGAACGCACCGCCGCACAGCGCACGCCTCCCCGTTCCGAAACGATGATCACCCGCCGGGAGCGATCCGACCCCGACGAACTTCTGCGGCGCTGCACTA
>JAKDLE010000446.1 GCA_030453005.1 Pseudonocardia sp.
CCCGACGGCACCGTCACGATGGTCAACCGGGCGGCCGAGGCGCTGCTGGGGATCTCGGCGGGCGACCGCGGCCGCCCGTTCCGCGACCTGGAGCTGTCCTACCGGCCCGTGGAGCTGCGCCGCCACGTGGAGCTCGCCCAGGCCGAGCGGCGCGTCGTGCAGGTCGACGACGTGGCGCTCGCGCGCGGCGACGAACGCGTGACGCTGGAGATCCGCGTCCGTCCCCTGGTCGACGACGACCTCGGCGGGGTGCTGGGCGTCGCGATCGCGTTCCACGACGTCACCGAGTCCCGCGGGCTCGCCGACGAGCTGCGCCGCGCGAACGTCGCGCTCGAGACGGCCTACGAGGAGCTCCAGTCCACCAACGAGGAACTGGAGACCACCAACGAGGAGCTCCAGTCCACGGTGGAGGAGCTGGAGACGACGAACGAGGAGCTCCAGTCCACCAACGAGGAACTGGAGACGATGAACGAGGAGCTGCACTCCACGAACGACGAGCTGCAGACGATCAACGACGAGCTGCAGGAGCGCAGCGGCCAGCTCGACGAGGCCAACGGGTTCCTGGAGTCCGTGCTGACCGGGCTGCACTCGGGCGTGGTGGTGCTCGGCGCCGACCTCTCGGTGCGCGCCTGGAACGACCAGGCGCAGGAGCTGTGGGGGCTGCGCCCGGAGGAGACACTGGGGCGGCAGTTCCTGGCGCTGGACATCGGGCTGCCGATCGACCTGCTCCGGCCCATGATCCGTAAGGCGCTCAGCGGCGCGGCCGGGCCCCAGGAGCTGGAGGTGGCCGCCGTGAACCGGCGCGGCCGCAGCATCGGCGTGCGGGTGCTGGGCAGCGCCCTGCACGGGCGCGGCGACGCGCCCGCGGGGGTGATCCTGATGATGGAGGAGGAGCTCGTGCCCGTCGGCCCGCCCGCGCTCGACGGTGCGGCGTCCCCCGACGGGGACGGGTCCGGCCCGAGGCGGTGACCTACCCGCCCCGGGCCGGGGCGGGTCAGCTCTCCTCGTCGCCCAGGTCGCCCTTGAGCTCCTTCATCACCCCGTTGGGTCCCTCCACCTCGCGCAGCCCGCGCAGCGCGTCGACGAGATCGGAGTCCGCGCCGTTGCGGTTCGCCAGCTCCGCGAGCTGCGGCCCGTCCATCGGGTAGTCCGCGCCCTTGAGCGCCTTCTGCACCTCGGTCACCTGGAATGCCATGCCGGCCGGATACCCGTGGAGTCCGGGGTCAACCCCGCGGATCGGGCGCCGATCCGAGGTGCACGAGCTTGGTGGTCGTCATCTCGTCGAGCAGCTCCGGGCCGTACCCGAAGCCCTGGCCGCTCCCCCGCCGCGGCTGCGCCGCTCCGCCGGGGGCGCCCCCGAACACGGCGTTGACCTTGACGGTGCCGACCGGCAGCTCCCGCCACGCCGCCTGGGCGTGGGCCATGTCGCGGGGGAGCACGGTGGCGGCCAGGCCGTAGCCGTCGTCGGCGGCCTCCCGCAGGCCGGTCGCGAAGTCGGGCACCGTCCGGACCGGGCCGAGCGGCCCGAACGTCTCCGCGCGCAGCACCTCCATGCGCGGCTCGCAGCCGGCCAGCACGGTCGGCGGGTAGAACGTCCCCGGTCCGGCCGGGACGGCGCCTCCCGTGAGGGCCCGGGCGCCCCCGGACACGGCGGCGGCGACGTGGGAGTGCACGTGGTCGCGGTGCGCCCGGTCCACCAGCGGGCCGACGCGGTCGGCCCAGACCCGCGCCTGGTCGGTGAGCGCTGCGGTGAACCGGTCCGCCACCGCGGCGTGCACGTAGATCCGCTCGACGGACACGCAGATCTGCCCGGCGTTCGCGAACGAGCCGAGCGCCGCCTGCTCCGCGGCCCACTCCGGGTCCACCCCCTCGTCGACCACGAGCGGGTCGTTCCCGCCGTTCTCCAGCAGCGCCCTCGCGCCGCTGCGGGCGCACGCCAGCGCGATCCGTCGGCCGGTGGCGGTGCTGCCCACGTGTGCGACGACGTCGACCGGCGCGGCGGCCAGTGCGGCACCCGCCGCCCCGTCGCCGTCCACGATGCGGAGCACGTCGGGCGGCAGGTGCGCGGCGAGGATCTCGGCGAAGCGGCGGCCCGTCGTCGGACACCGCTCGCTGGGCTTGTGCACCACGGTGTTGCCGGTGACCAGCGCGGCCCCCAGCAGCCCGGCCGCGACCGCGACCGGGTCGTTCCACGGGGTGAGCACCACGGCCACCCCGCGCGGCTGCGGCACCATCATGTCGAGCGCGGACCAGCCGCCGTTCAGCGTGTGGCCGCGGTGCACCGGCCCGAGCTCGGCGTACTGCTCCAGCGTGCCTGCCCCCGCGTCCACGCCGCCGCGCGCGTCGTCCGCGGTCTTGCCGGTCTCCCGCTCGTTGAGCTCGGCGAGCTCGTCGGCGGCGGCCCGCACCGCCGCGGCCCCGGCCCGCCCGGCGGCCGCACGCTCGGCCGCGGGCGTCCGCGCCCAGTCGAGGGCGGCGCGCCGGGCGGCGCGCACCGCGTCGGCGCACTCCTGCTCGGTGGCCACCCGGACGCGGCTCGCCACCTCTCCGGAGCGGGGGTCGAGGACGGTCACCTCACGGTTCGGCGGCGGCGCGACCTCCGACGGCGGCGTCTCGTGGTGCGGCGTCATCGTCTGCTGCGTCATGGGGGTCTGTACCCGGCTTGCGGTCTTCCCTACCGTCGCGCAGCCGGGACACCAGCAGCTCCAGCGCGAACCGCGCGCCTGCCGCGCAGACCGCGGCCGGTTCGCCCGCGAAGCAGCGGTGCAGCGTCTGGGTGCCCGAGTCGTCGCACACCGCGAGGAACACGGTGCCGGGCGGCTGGTCGTCCTGTCCGCTCGGCCCGCCCGCGCCGGTCACCGCGACGGCCAGGTCGGCCCGCAGCAGGGACCGCGCGCCGCGCGCCATCGCCGCCGCCGCCTCGGCGCTGACCACCGGCCCGTCCGGCACGCCGAGCACCTCGTGCTTGACCTGCGCGGAGTACGCGACCAGCGAACCGCGGAACCACTCCCCCGCGGCCTCCGCCGCGGCGAGCGGTTGGGCGATCATGCCACCGGTGAGCGACTCGGCCACCCCGATGCTGCATGGACGGGACCGGGCGAGAGCCGAGATCTCCGCCGCGAGGGCGTATTCGTGGTCGGGCACGCCCCCCGGCTACCCGCAGGACGTGTCGGCAACCCACCGGCGTGCCCCGGTGCTCGACGCGGCCGACGATTCGCGGGTCGGTGATCCTCACCGGCCGCACGTTCGCGCAGCGGCGACCGCAGCACCGTGCGGCAGACGGCGATCACCGCTCGACCCCGCGACGGCGTCGGCCGACGACGAGCACCGGCGACCCGCCCCCCTTGCGGCACCTGCCCGGGGGGCCGCTCCCACACCACGTGGCGGCGTCCGGGTCCGTGGTGGGGCCGACCAGCACCGGTGCGGCCAACCGTTCGGGGGCATGGCCGCGGCGTGCGCGACGACTCACCAGCTCGCCGAGCCCTGCGCGGGCTGCCTGCAGCGCCACCACGTCGGCGGGCCCGGGCAGCAGGCGCGCTGATGCATGCGGCGTCCCGAACCCGGGTAGCCGCGACGCGAGCCCCCGACCGAGGAGCGACCCCGACCGAGGAGCGACGCACATGACACGCGACACGCACCGATCCGACCCCCGCGACGACGAGCCGCAGGCGGACCCCGAACCGAAGCACGCGGACGACCCGGAGCGCTCGGACGACCCCGTGCGCAGGCGGCTCCACGACCTGGCCGTGGCCAACGACTGCGGCCCCGACATCGACCCGGCCACCGGGCCGGACGACCGCCCCCGGACGT
>JAKDLE010000447.1 GCA_030453005.1 Pseudonocardia sp.
GAGCGCCGACCCGAGGCCTCGAACAGATCGGCGAACAGCTCGTCGGGGAACAACCGGTCCCGCTCCCGGGCCAGGAACCCGTGGATCGAGTTCGGCGGCAGCGAGCCCTCACAGAACCGGACCACATCGTCGAACAAGTCACCTTGCTGGTCCGCCCGGCCCATCGTCACCCGATCATTCTCCCGCAGCCCGGCCACGACCTGGGGGACCGCCACGCGAAAGACACCAGCCACCTAGGGCAGGCCTCGAACAGCCGCCGCGTGTCGTCCTCCGACGGCGCCGGGGCGGCCGCGTACGCCACCGCGTCGGAGAAGCGGCAGCCGTAGGCCGGGTCGGCCACGGTCTCGGCGTCGAGCACGTCGTCACCGTCGGGACGCGCGCCGTCCTCCACCCAGTCGACGAGGTCGTCCCAGGCGGTACCCGCCTCGACGGCGGAGAACTCGCAGTGCCCGGTGGTGCGGACCGCACGCGGCACCAGCAGGTGTTCCCGACCGGAGTCGGCCACCTCGGCGGCGTAGACCTACTCCGTCGCGAACGGCACGAACAGGTCGCCGAGCCCGTGCAGCGTCAGCACCGGGACCTCCGGCTCGCCCTCGACCCGCGCCACCGGCGTGAGGTCGTCGGACTCGCGGGTGTCGGGGTCGGCGGGCTCGACGCGCTGCACGGCGGCGTCGAGGTCGACGGGGGCGTCGGGGGCGTAGTCGGTGCCGACGTTGCCCGCCACGACGCCGGGATCGAGCGCCACCCCCTCGACCGGCGAGGGGTCGGTGCCGGGCACCGCGAGGCCGAACAGGAAGTCCTTCCAGTAGGAGAACGACGCGCCTGTGCCGGGCCGGACGCCGCCGGAGTCGAGCACGCTGGCCGCGCGCAGCTGTTGCGCCTGCGGGCTGGTGACCGCGAGTCCGGCGTAGATCCGCGGGACGTCGCCCAGCACGCCGCACATCGGCAAGGGCACCGTCGTAGAGGTCGGGGAACTCCTGCACCAACGCGCGGGTGGAGCGCACGCCCGAGGCGATGTCGTAGCCGTTGCGGTCGTACGACGACGCCGCCCAGGCGTACCCCTGCTCGACTAACCGCTCCCGCAGGCCGTACGACGGCGGGTCGACGGTCAGCTCGCCGCCGTTGCCGCGGAAGCCGTGCGTCCCCGGCCGCGTGCTTCCCCCGGGTCACGCGGTGCGCGGCGCCCGACCACCCGTGTCAGGAGTCAGGCGTCGGGCACGAGCGTCATCGAGATCGAGTTGATGCAGTAGCGCAGGTCGGTGGGGGTGCCGTAGCCCTCCCCGGAGAACACGTGGCCGAGGTGGCTCCTACAGGTGGCGCAGACGACCTCGACCCGCTTCGTGCCCATGCTGTAGTCGGTGCGCTCGATGACGGCGTCGCCCGCGAGCGGGGTGTAGAACGACGGCCATCCGCAGTGCGACTCGAACTTGGTGTCGCTGCGGAACAGCTCGGTGCCGCAGGCTCGGCAGGCGTAGACGCCCTGGGTCTTCGTGTCGGTGTACTCGCCGACGAAGGGCCGTTCGGTGCCTGCCTGTCGCAGCACCTGGTACTCGGCGGGGGTGAGCTGCTCGCGCCACTCGGCGTCGGACTTGACGACCGTCGCCGCGGGCTCGTCGATTGGGGCTTCGGTGACCGGATCCATGCGTCCCAGGCTACGTGCGGACCCCGACAACGCGCCGCGGGTACGGGTGAGAAGACTTGTCACAGCCACGCCGTCACCACGAACACGAGCGCCTCCCACACGACGAACGCGGCGACGGCCAGCAGCAGCACGGTGACCAGGACCGCCGCCCAGCGGCGGCCGCCCTCGGCGCGGTTGGCGGAGTCGGCGAACTCAGCCACCCCGGCGAGGTAGCCCTCCACGGTGAAGCTCGGACGGTCGCACTGCATCCGGTCGAGATGCTCGGCGAACGCGCGGGCGTCGGGATCGTCGGGGTCGAGCCCCACGAGCTCGTCGTCGAACTGCGCAGATCTGATCGGGGCCGACCGGATCGGGGCAGAGCTGATCGGGGCGCGGTCTGGCTCCTGTCGTCGCGGCACGGGGGCAGGATAGCGGAGTAGCCTCCCGCTGCGTGGCGTCCAAGACACCGGTCGAGCTGCTCACCGTCGGCGACCGCGAGGTGCGCCTGACCAGCCCGGACAAGGTTTGGTTCCCGGAGCCGGGGATCACCAAGCGCGAGGTCGTCGAGTACTACCGGGCGGTATCCGGCCCGCTGCTGGGTGTGCTGTTCGAGCGCCCGACCAACCTCAAGCGCTTCCCCGACGGTGTGCAGGGCGAGCCGTTCTACTCCAAGCGGCTACCCAAGGGGGCGCCGGAGTACGCGCAGACGGCGCGGGTGACGTTCCCCAGCGGCCGGACCGCCGACTCGCTGTGTCCCACCGAGGCCGCGGTGCTGGTGTGGGCGGCGAACATGGGCACCTTCGACTTCCATCCCTGGCCGGTGCGCCGCGCCGACACCGACCGGCCCGACGAGCTGCGCATCGACCTCGATCCGCAGCCCGGCACCGACTTCGCCGACGCCGCGGCGGTGGCCGCCGTCCTGCACGAGGTGCTCGACGAGGCTGGGCTCGTGGGCTGGCCCAAGACGTCCGGCGGGCGTGGCGTCCACGTCTTCGCCCGGATCCGCCCGGAGTGGGACTTCATCGAGGTGCGGCACGCCGTGATCGCCCTCGCGCGCCGCGTGGTCGACCGGGTGCCCGAGCACGCCACCGTGGCCTGGTGGAAGGAGGAGCGTGGCGAGCGCGTGTTCCTCGACTTCAACCAGGCCGCCCGCGACCGCACCGTCGCGTCCGCGTGGTCGGTGCGGGGCAGGCCACGGGCCACCGTGTCGATGCCGTTGGTCTGGGACGATCTCCCCGACGTGGTCCCCGAGGACTTCGACGTCCGCACGGTGCCCGACCTGTTGGCGCGCCGCGGCGACGCCCACGCCGGGATGGACGCCGCTGTGGGGAGCATCGAGACGGCGCTGGAGTGGTACGCCGTGGACGAACGCGACCGGGGGCTGGGGGAGCTGCCCTACCCCCCCGAGTACCCGAAGATGGCGGGGGAGCCGATGCGGGTGCAGCCGTCCCGGGCGCGTGCGGCCGGTGACCAGCCGTGAAGTGGGCACCTCACAGGAGCAGCACGCCATTCGATGGTGTCGACCGCCGCTGCACTGAGTGACGCATCACCCCGGGATCGCCCCCTGAATGGACGCACAACCGATTCCTCGGCGACACCGAGTCGTTGTAACCGGTGACGACGGCCGCAGGGGCTGGCACTGACGGGGGTGCATGATGGCGAGTACTCCGGCGCCGACGACCGCTGATGACGCGGGAACGACCTTGGCCGAGAACCACCCGGACTCCGCCAGCACCCGGGACGACAGCACCCGGGACGCCAGCACCCGGGACACCGAACCCGCCGTCCGCCGTCAGGCGGCCCAGGTGGCGGCGCAGGCGGCGGAGGCCCGCGCGTCCGCGGCCGCCGCCGCGGCCAAGGCCGCGCTCGCGGTGGTCGAAGAGATTCGCGCTGGCGGCGGCCAGGCCATGGCGAGCGGCGCGTCGGTCACCGACCCGGCCGCGGTGCAGACGATGGTCGACGAGGCGGTGCAGGCCTGGGGTCGCGTCGACATCCTCGTCAACAACGCCGGCATCCTGCGCGACAAAAGCTTCGCGAAGATGACGCTCGACGACTTTCGCGCGGTGGTCGAAGTGCATCTGATGGGCGCGGTCAACTGCACCCACGCGGTATGGAGTCTGATGCGCGCGCAGAACTACGGCCGCATCGTCATGACGACCTCCTCGACTGGCCTGTACGGCAACTTC